>NZ_GL732467.1:133315-250500 GCF_000187645.1 Streptococcus sp. C300 | reverse complement strand
AAGAGAACGCTCTTTTGTCAGATTTCTTTGCCAAACAGCAACAATTGTCCATTTACCTTTCGGACATTGAGAAAATTGTCTTTGAACCTGTTTCAGAATTATTGAAATAGTATTTTATCTGTATAAAAGCCAGAAATTTCAGGAATTTCTGGCTTTTTTGTGATAAAATAAGAAAAAGTATTGCAAGTATGAGGTCAACTATGAAACTAAAAACAAACATTCGCCACTTACATGGCAGTATCCGGGTTCCAGGTGACAAGTCTATCAGCCATCGTTCGATTATTTTTGGAAGTTTGGCTGAGGGCGAGACTAAGGTTTATGATATTCTGCGTGGAGAGGATGTGCTTTCAACCATGCAGGTTTTTCGTGATCTTGGTGTAGAAATTGAGGATAAAGATGGGGTTATCACCATTCAAGGTGTTGGCATGGATGGCTTAAAAGCGCCACAAAATGCCTTGGATATGGGGAATTCTGGCACCTCGATTCGCCTGATTTCAGGTGTCCTTGCTGGTGCAGACTTCGAAGTAGAGATGTTCGGAGACGACAGTCTTACTAAACGTCCTATGGACCGTGTGACGATTCCATTGAAAAAAATGGGCGTCAGTATTTCAGGGCAAACTGAGCGAGACCTGCCCCCTCTTCACTTAAAAGGGACGAAAAAACTTACACCTATTCACTATGAGTTGCCAATCGCCTCTGCTCAGGTCAAGTCAGCCTTGATGTTTGCAGCCTTGCAGGCTCAGGGGGAGTCCGTTATTATCGAGAAAGAATGTACTCGTAACCACACCGAAGATATGCTACAGCAATTTGGTGGCCATTTAAGTGTGGATGGCAAAAAAATCACAGTTCAAGGACCACAAAAACTGATCGGACAAAAGGTAGTTGTTCCAGGAGATATTTCCAGTGCAGCCTTTTGGTTGGTCGCAGGTTTGATTGTTCCAAACTCTAGTGTGGTGCTGCAGAATGTGGGGATTAACGAAACTCGTACTGGTATTATTGATGTCATTCGCGCCATGGGTGGAAAACTAGAAATAACTGAAATCGATCCTGTCGCTAAATCAGCAACCTTGACTGTCGAGTCTTCAGACTTGAAAGGAACAGAGATTGGTGGAGCCTTGATTCCCCGCTTGATTGATGAATTGCCTATTATTGCCCTTTTAGCGACACAAGCGCAAGGTGAAACAGTCATTAAGGATGCTGAGGAACTCAAGGTAAAGGAAACAGACCGCATTCAGGTGGTGACAGATGCCTTAAATAGCATGGGGGCGGATATCACTCCTACAGCAGACGGGATGATTATCAAAGGAAAATCAAGACTTCATGGCGCTAGAGTCAATACCTTTGGTGACCATCGAATTGGAATGATGACAGCCATCGCAGCCCTCTTGGTTGCTGATGGAGAAGTGGAGCTTGACCGTGCAGAAGCCATCAACACTAGCTATCCTAGCTTCTTTGATGATTTGGAGAGCTTGATTCATGGCTAAGGTATTACTCGGATTTATGGGGGCAGGCAAGTCGACAATTGCTAGAGGCTTGGACCCAGACTATATCGATATGGATGCCTTAATCGAGGAACGTTTGGGCATGTCCATTGCGGATTTCTTCGCTGAAAAAGGAGAAGTGGCCTTTCGTCAAGTAGAGTCAGAAGTTCTAGCTGACTTACTAAAAACGGACCGAGTTGTGTCAACTGGCGGAGGAGTCGTCATTTCTCAGAGAAATCGTGACTTGCTCAAAACCAATCCTGAAAACATCTACCTAAAAGCAGATTTTGAAACCCTCTACCAACGTATCGCAGCTGATAAGGACAATCAGCGCCCACTGTTTCTAAATAATAGTAAGGAAGAACTGGCAGCTATTTTCAAAGAAAGACAAGCTTGGTATGAGGAAGTAGCCAGTCGGGTTTTGGATGTAACCAAGTTAAGCCCAGAGGAAATTACAGAGGAACTGAGATGAAAATTGCCTATCTAGGTCCCAAGGGATCTTTTTCGCATCATGTTGTGCAAACGGCTTTTCCACATGAGGAACTAGAGCCTTTTTCAAATATTACAGACGTTATCAAGGCCTATGAACAGGGATTGGTAGACTATTCAGTAGTACCAGTTGAAAACTCCATTGAGGGAAGTGTGCATGAAAGCTTGGATTATCTTTTTCATCAGGCTCGCATCCAAGCAGTTGCAGAAATCGTTCAGCCCATTCACCAGCAGTTGATGGCGGTTCCCGGTCAGTCAAAAATTGAGAAAATTTTTTCTCATCCTCAGGCTCTGGCTCAAGGAAAGAGATTCATCGACAAAAACTATCCAGAGGCCAAAATTGAGGTAACCGCCAGTACAGCCTATGCAGCTCGCTTTATTTCAGAACATCCAGATCAGCCTTATGCAGCTATTGCTCCTAAAAGTTCAGCTGAAGAATATGGCTTGGAATTGATTGCAGAGGATATTCAGGAAATGGAAGCCAATTTCACACGTTTTTGGGTGTTAGGGGCAGAGATACCGAAGATTCCTTTGAACTCACAAGCTGAAAAAATGAGTTTGGCCTTGACCTTACCAGACAACCTACCTGGTGCTCTTTACAAGGCACTTTCGACCTTTGCTTGGAGAGGGATTGACTTAACAAAGATTGAAAGTCGCCCCCTTAAAACAGCCTTGGGAGAATACTTTTTCATTATCGATGTAGACTATAGTGACAAAGAACTGGTTCATTTTGCAAGACAAGAACTAGAAGCTATTGGAATCCAGCACAAGATCCTGGGAACCTACCCGATTTTTACCATAACTGATATAGAAAAGGAGAGTCAATGAGCAAAGAAAATCCTTTAAGTCATCACGAGCAGTTACGTTATGACTATCTCTTCAAAAATATTCATTACCTCAACGACCGTGAACGGAGGGAGTTTGATTATCTGCAACAGAAAATGGCAGGTCCCAAGTCGGAAGTTCACCATTTCTACCAAGAAGAAAAAGAAGAATCTTGGGGTAGAGATATTGATCTTCCGACTTATGGCAGTAGAAGTCGATCTAAGAAACGTGAAAAGGTAACTCCTCAACCTAAAGTCAAAAAGAAAAAAAGAAGAATTCGCTTCAAACGAATACTGACTTTGTTCCTGCTGTTGATTACTTGTGTGCTTGCAGGGATGATTTTCATGTTTCTTCGAGGGTTCCAGTCAGCAGCCAATCCAACAAATAAACCAGCTGACGCCAAGGCAGCTCAAGTAGAGGTCTTTAACGGTCAGGATACCAAAGATGGTGTGAATATCCTAGTCATGGGGACAGATGGCCGTATCGGTCAAAATAGTGCGGAAACCCGTACCGACACAATCATGGTACTGAATGTCAGTGGATCGGATAAGAAGATCAAACTAGTCAGCTTTATGCGTGACAACTTAGTTTATATCGACGGGTACAGTAAGATTGTAAATGGCCAGAAACAGACGGATAACAAACTAAATGTTGCCTATGAACTTGGGGAACAAGAAGGGCAAAAAGGGGCAGAAATGGTCCGCAAGGTTCTAAAAGACAACTTTGATTTGGATATTAAGTACTATGCCCTAGTTGACTTCCAGGCCTTTGCAACAGCTATTGATACCCTCTTCCCTGACGGAGTAACGATTGATGCTCAATTCTCAACATTGAATGGTCAACCTTTGACAGAAGCCACAGTTGGAGATGACCTTCATGCAACAGAGACAGAATCGCCAACCCAAACCATCAAAGTTGGAAAACAGCAGATGAATGGATCCACCTTGCTGAACTACGCTCGCTTCCGTGATGATGACGAGGGAGACTATGGGCGTACCAAACGTCAGCAACAAGTCATGTCAGCTGTTCTTGAGCAAATCAAAGATCCAACCAAGCTCTTTACGGGATCAGAGGCACTTGGAAAAGTCTTTGGCATGACCTCAACAAATCTACCATATAGCTTCTTGTTGACCAATGGCTTATCTGTCCTAGAAGGTGCTCAAAATGGCATTGAAAGACTCACCGTCCCAGAACTTGGTGACTGGGTAGATGCTTATGATATCTACGGTGGACAAGGACTTCTAGTTGATCAAAATAAATACCAAACCAAACTCGCCCAAATGGGAATGAGATAGAACACTATAAAAAAATCAAAGTTTGAATCACCAGTGAAAAAGTGGTTTAGGCTTTGATTTTTCTTAGTATCTGATGGATTTTTAGGGCTTTTTTATGGTATAATAAAACGATATAACTCGTTATTGGACAGAAGAGGAGAGACATGAGTGATTTGAAAGCGATTCAGGCTCGTAGTCTGGAAATGGCTGAATATTTCGTTGCATTTTGTAAAGAACATGATTTATTGTGCTATCTCTGTGGTGGAGGAGCTATTGGTGCCCTACGTAACAAGGGCTTTATTCCTTGGGATGATGACCTAGACTTTTTCATGCCTCGCAAGGACTATGAAAAATTAGTAGAACTGTGGCCACGTTATGCAGACGAGCGTTATTTCTTGTCAAAGAGTAACAAGGATTTTGTAGACCGTAACCTTTTTATTACTATTCGTGATAAGGAAACCACTTGTATCAAGCCTTATCAGAAGGATTTGGATTTGCCACACGGTTTGGCCTTGGATGTTTTACCTTTAGATTATTATCCTAAAAATCCGTCTGAGCGTAAGAAACAGGTTCGTTGGGCCCTGATTTATTCACTCTTTTGCGCCCAAACTATCCCAGAAAAGCATGGTGCAGTCATGAAATGGGGAAGTCGTATCTTACTCGGCCTGACTCCAAAATCTCTACGTTATCGCATTTGGAAAAAAGCTGAAAAAGAAATGACCAAGTATGGTCTGGCTGAGAGCGATGGAATTACGGAATTATGCTCAGGTCCTGGCTACATGCGAAACAAATACCCAATCGCATCTTTTGAAGACAATCTTTTCTTGCCATTTGAAGGAACAGAGATGCCCATTCCAGTCGGTTATGATGCCTATCTCAGAACTGCTTTTGGGGATTATATGACACCACCACCAGCAGACAAGCAAGTACCGCATCATGATGCCATTATAGCAGACATGGACAAGAGCTACACAGAGTACAAGGGAGAATATGGGGCATGATGGGAGAAAAAATAAGCGTTATCGTTCCGGTCTACAATGTAGAGGCCTATCTGGAGCGATGTGTGGAGTCGATTCTTCAACAGACTTATGCCCATTTTGAGTTAATCCTAATCAATGATGGTTCTACTGATTCCAGTGGACAGATCTGTGATCACTTAGCGTCTCAGTATGAGAATATCAAGGTTTATCATATCGAAAATGCTGGTGTTTCAAATGCTAGAAATATGGGAATTCAGCTAGCAACGGGTTCTTGGGTTACCTTTATTGATAGCGATGATTTCGTTACCCAGGATTACCTAGCTACTTTAGCAAGTGCAGCTGAAGGGTTGAATGTAGGCTTTGTAATTGCTCCTCTGCACCATATCAAAAACGGCATTGTAACAGACCTACCTTCACATTCAGAAAAAACAGAACTCTGGTCAACAGAAGAAACCATGAAGGAACTACTGATGACTACCAGAACATCATTTTTTCCAGTCGCAAAGCTGTTTAAGAGAGACCTGCTTGCCGATGAAAAGTTTAATACCAATTATCACCTAGCTGAAGATGCCTTGTTTTTAACTGAATTGCTACTAAAGACAAGATGCAGTTGCGTATTTATTGACAAACCTGTTTATTATTATGATCATCGTGAGGGAAGTGCAACAACATCTGTTAATCGACATGTATTTGACACAATAGAAGTTTATAAGCAAATAATTGCTCAAGTTTCACAAGCCTTCCCTAATTTAAAATACGAATTAATAAACAGAGAATGTTGGTCGTACATCACAGTTTACGATAAAATTATCTTTACTTCACGTGAAGAGTATCAAAAGGAGAAAGCCGAGCTGAGGACTTGGATTGTTCAGCACCGACGCGAAATATGGAAAGATGCTTATTTCACCACTTTTCGCAAGGTAGCGATCCTTTCACTTGTCATTTCTCCATGGCTATATAAGAAAATTGTTGGATTAAAAAACTAATATCATGAGAAGGAGTTGAAAATGAATTTTTCAAAAATGGATGAATACTTTGAAAAATCAAAACTATGGATTGCGTATCTATTTGTTTTCATTTCGATTTTAAGTATGAGTTCACTGGTTTATAAGATAGCAAATCCCCTCTACAAGGGATTATCAGCAATTGTAGTGCTTTATATTTGCTATACCTTATTGTTTAAGTGGAAAGAAATCACAGCAGATCGTAAATTTCTATCCTTATTTGGACTATTAGCTGGAAGTCATCTGCTATCAGCTATTTTCAATCGCTCTGGACATCTGATTGGAAATGTGATTGAAATTCTCTTCATGGTAACCTATGTTTTATTATTTACCATGTTACAATCAGGGCAACTTAAAAAATTATTTGACTGGATTGCCTATACGGTTCAAATTGTATCTTTTTCTTCAGCAATTTTTGCGTTTGGTTTATTGGTAAGTAGAGTCCTTATCCTATTTAAGATTGGCGAACAATCTTATTACTATGGTGTCATGAATGGACGTCTGTGGGGGATTGTCAATCCAAATGCTAGTGCGATATTTTCATACATTAGCATTATTTTGGCTATGTATTTGATCCATAAAGGAAGTAAATATTCTGTTTATCTTAAACTGAACAATGTGATTCAATTCGTTTACTTCGCAACGATGCAAAGTCGAGGAGCCTTACTTTCTTTACTTCTCATGATTGGACTCTATAGTTTCTTTGCTACTAGAGGAAGTATCGTTAAACGATTCCTCACTTTTATAGTTGCTGGTTTGCTGATTACTGCAACTAATATTGGATTAAGCTATGTAACTTCAATCTATATCTCATCTGAAACTGCGACTGTCTTAGATTTAAACAAAGGACAATCCTATGCTGAGACAGATTCGTCTGTCACTAAGAAGAACGGTGAGCTCCATCTGATTGAAACAACACCAAGTGGTAGAACCTATATCTGGAAAAATGCCATCAAGATGGGAAGTGCCAAACCAATTTTTGGTTATGGTGTACGAAATGTTCCAGATTACTACACAGAATATTTCAGTAAATTTGAGATTCAAAACTCCCTTATCGGTGGGAATTTCCATAACATTTTTGTGACCATATTTGTCAGTTCGGGAGTTCTAGGTTTGGTATCCTTCCTTCTTGTACTGGCTTATGTCATCAAGCGCTTTTTAACGTATTTGATTGTTTCCAAGAAACATACTGATAAATTGATCATGATCCTATTCTTTGGTATCTTGTTTGGTCAATTATTTGAAAGTCAGATTATGTATTCAACCAACTTTATTAATATCATCTTCTGGCTAGCGATTGGCTATGGACTCGTAGTCTGCAAACGAGATGAAGGAGTTCGGTACCAAGAAGTAACAGACATCAATGAAATTCAACAAATGGAACTTGGAATCATGGAGTATATTCATGAAGTTTGTCAGAAAATTGGAGTCAAGTATTTCTTAGCATATGGAAGTCTAATTGGTGCTGTACGCCATAAAGGATTTATCCCTTGGGATGATGACATGGATATCTGCATGTTACGAGAAGATTATGAAAAATTGCAAGACTACCTTATCGCTAACCCTGATGAACGTTACGAGGTCATGTCTTATAAAAACAATCTCAACTATGTCTATCCCTTCATGAAAGTGCAGGATAACCATACCTACTTGCTGGAAGAAGATGTTCGCATCGATTCGAATATGGGAATCTATGTAGATATTTTCCCTGTAGATGGCTACGAGGATGACGTACAATTTAAAAACAAGATGACGAAACTGATAAAGAAACGTCAATTGAGTTGCTATACCTTCAAAGGCATTACCAATACAAAAAGTGTACTGAATTCACTGCTACGTTATGTGTCAGTTATTATTTTCTATTTCACCAATACGAACAAATACGTTGCCCAGATTGAAGAGCTTGCAAAATCCCGTAAAGTCTCAGATTATGAGCAAGTGGATTATCTTATCTACAAGGATATGAACAAACCAGTGTGGAGACGTGAATGGCTGGAACAAGTTACTACTGGAACATTTGAAGGTAAGGAATTTACCATTCCGAAGAACTATCATGAAATTTTGACCTCAGACTACGGAGACTATATGCAATTGCCACCGGTTGAACAAAGAGTATCTCATCATGATTTTAAATTATGGAAGATTGTTAAAAGGTCTAAATGACGGGATTGGGATTAAGAAACGTTTAAAAATATAGTCAAATTTAGGAGAATAGAACCTATGTCTGAAAGAACTTTAACTCTTGAAGAAATCAAGCAAGTAGAATTGGATATTTTAAAGTATCTACATGATCTTTGTGAACAACATCAAATCAAATACTTTATTGATTTTGGAACCTTACTAGGAGCTGTACGCCATAAAGGATTTATCCCTTGGGATGATGATACAGATATTTCCTTAGCGCGTGATGAATTTGAAAAACTTTACAAGGTTTTACAAAATGAAAATCATCCCTACTACAAATTGATTTCATTCAGAGAAACAAAGGGATATCCATACAGTTATATGAGAGTCTATGATGTAAGGACTCGTCGAGATGCTAACCTCGTAGACCCAACGGTCGTATTGGGAACTTGTGTTGACATTTTTCCATATGATGGTGTCGTAACACAGGAAAGTGACCGTAAGAAAATGAAGCTCTACAAATATTTCATTCGCCTTTCTTCATTGAATTTTAAAGGGATCAAGTCTGAGAATGGTGGACTTAAGAACCTCCCTCGTTATATGGGATCAGCGATTTTCCGCTTAACTTCCCCACAGCTATGGAATCAAAAATTAGAGAGCCTTGCTTTAAAGTATAGTGTAGATCAAGCAACAGATCTTACTTGTACTATCTATGACCCTTATTATCCAAATGGTATAAAAAAAGAATGGCTCTATGATTTGATTGATATGCCCTATGAAGACATTGTGGTCAAGGTTCCGAGAAAATACCATGAAATACTTGTCTACGAATTTGGAGAAAACTATATGACTCCACCTCCTATTGAGCAACAAGTCCCAGGAGGGGATAAAAATTATTGGATTGATTAGATTAAAAAAGTTGCTTATTGTTAAGATAAAGGAGTTTTCAAGGTGAAAAATAAATGGTTATTAAAATCAGTCAGATACAGTATTCTCGCATTCTTTCTATTACTGATTCAGTTATCGCAAGGAGTAGATGCAGATACCATCTCTGCAGGTTCGGGCAATCGTATCCATTTCATAAATACAAAAGCAAAATCTGGGAGTGATGCCATCCTTCTGGAAAGCAATGGTCACTATGCTTTGATTGATATGGGTGAAGACTATGATTTTCCTGATGGGAGTGATCCACGCTATCCAAGCCGCTGGGGAATTTCCATGAGAAATTATCAAGTATTGGAGGATCGATTGATTCGCCACTTGGATCAAATAGGTGTAAAAAAATTAGATTTTATTATAGGAACTCATGTTCATAGTGACCATATTGGTGGAGCAGACGAAATACTCAATCGATATCAAGTCGGTAAGTTTTATTTGAAAAAATATTCAGATGATCGGATTACAGCAAACTGGGGACTATGGGATAATCTTTTCAATTATGATAATGCTTTGAGAGCAGCTCAAAAAAGAGGAGTTACTCTTATCCAGAATATTTCAGATGAGGATAGCCACCTAAAATTAGGTGATATGGATATCCAACTCTACAACTATAAGAATGAATATGATGCTGACGGGAATCTGAAAAAAGTTCGAGATGATAACTCCAACTCCATCGTTTCAGTAGTGACTGTGGCAGGAAAGAGAATCTATCTTGGTGGAGATTTGGATAATGCCGAGGGAGCAGAAGATAAGTTAGGTCCAGTTATCGGCAAGGTTGATATGATGAAATGGAACCACCATTATGATGCGACAATTTCAAATACGATTAATTTCCTTGAAAACTTATCACCAAAAATGATTATTCAGACAACTGGTGGAGATATTAATGTTGCTTCAACCAGAGAATACCTTCAGAAGAAAAACATTCAGGTTCTTCATGCTGCTAGCCAAACTCAAGACGCTACTGTTTTTGATATTAGCGATAAAGGATTTGCAAATGTTTCAAATACCTTCCCTGATATCCCTGTAGTTGACGAAAAATGGTATCAAGAAGATGGCTATTGGAAATATCGTTTGACTGATGGAGAAATGGCTATCGGCTGGAGAGAGATTGGCGGAGCCACTTACTTCTTTAATGGAAAAGGACAAATGCAAGCAGGTCGCTGGCTTCACCTTAACGACGACTGGGGAGAAAATGCCAAAGGGAATGATTACTATCTGAACCAAAATGGTAAAATGCAAACTGGTGGTTGGTTCAAACTAGATGACTCTTGGTATTATATCCAATCAAATGGTGCTAGACGATTTAGCGAGCTCTCTGAAATTGGAGGGAAAAAGTATCTCTTTGCGGCAGATGGCAAGATGCTAACAGGACACCAAGTCTATAATGGCAAGAAGATGTTCTTTAGCGAAAGTGGAGCACTCCAAACAGCAGGTAAGCCTTCAACTTGGCAAAAGATTGATTCAAATTGGTATTTCTATGATGAGGATGGGCTAAAGACTGTTGGTAAAAAGAATATCAATGGAAGCACATACTACTTTAATCAAGAAGGTATCATGCAAACTGGCTGGGCCTTTGTTGATGGTTACTGGAACTATTTTGCAAGTTCTGGAGCTATGAAAACTGGTTGGGTCAAGGATCAGGAAACATGGTATTATCTGGATAAAGATGGCATCATGTTAACTGGTAGACAAGATATAAATGGTGTTCGTTACTATTTGAATGCTAGTGGTGCCATGCAGACTGGTTGGCAATGGCAGGACAAGGGTTGGCAGTATTATACTAGCTCTGGTGCCATGAAGACGGGCTGGTTAAAATCGGGCGAATCATGGTATTATCTGGATCCAGAAACTGGTATCATGGCAGTCGGATCGCAAGAAATTAATGGAAAGAACTATTTCTTCAAGTCTTCAGGAATCATGCAAGTTGGTTGGCAGTGGGTAAATGATAGTTGGCATTATTATGCCACTTCAGGAGCTCTGCAAACAGGCTGGCTTAAAGATGGGGACACTTGGTATTATCTGGATGCTAAGGAAGGAACCGTGTTGGTCGGTCTCCATGCAGTAAATGGTGAACAGTACTACTTTAGCACTTCCGGTGCCATGCAGACAGGTTGGAAGTGGATTGATGGTCAGTATCGATATTTCCAAGCAAGTGGCGCCATGAAGACTGGCTGGATCAAAGATCAAGGCAAGTGGTATTATCTTGAAAAAGAAAGTGGAACCATGTTGGTCGGTCTTCATACGGTGAATGCTCAGACCTACTATTTTGGTCCAAACGGAGCTCTGCAAACGGGTTGGAAACAGCTTGATGGCAATTGGTACTATTTCCAAAAAGACGGAGCTTTACTGAAAAATGCCATCACACCTGATGGTTACAAAGTAAACGAAGAAGGTATCTGGAAACAGGCTGTTGCTGCTGTAAATAGCGATGCAGTCAAGCCAGAACAGAAACAAGAAGCTAATTCCTCTATTGTTGAACAACCTAAACAAGATTCAAATCTAGAAGCCAACGCTTCTGAAAAGAAAGAAAAAGAATAAAGAAGAAATCCCCTACTGACAACTAATTTATCAGTAGGGGATTTTTTTAATTTCGTTTTAATTTAGCAAGTACAAGGTTCAGTGCATAGTGGAGTGTTTTGTCTTTGGTAATAAAGAGGGTCAAGAGGTAATAGATACCACAAGTTGCTACGGTAGACAGAACCATGAGAATCATATTGAAGTTTACTGTGTAGGAATTGATTTGGAAAATCATCTTGAAAATATAGAAGATTGGGATAAAACCAAGGGATATAATGCTATAACGTGTTAAGGTTATAAAAATTTCTTTTAAACTAATCAGTTGGTGTTTCTTGATAAAATGAATTTCAAGTAAAACAACGATAGTTTCTGCGATAATGGTCGTAGCGATGTAATACTCAGGTGCAAAAATATTATTGAAATACAAGATGCTATTTAATAGTATATTAGCCCCACCACCAAGGAAGTAGAAGGCAGTTAAGCGATTTTCATGGTCGTTGATAAAGATAATCTGTTTACCAAGAATCAACTCTATAGCCCAAATGATGGTACGAAAAGCGAAGACGCTAGTTACGATACCCGCTTCAAGATATTTTTCAGAAGAATAAATAACAGTTGCGTACCGTCCCAATATCATGATCCCGATACTAGTTGGAACCATAAGGAAATAGAATAAGGATGCCGCTTGATTCACGAGATAATTATAGGACTTGTAATCCTTTTTACCGAGATAGTAGCCAAGGCGTGGAATACTGACGTTGATAGCTCCACTCAAGACACTGGCAATCAACATGACGATACTATAGGCAATTGTATAGTAGGAAATATAGTTCTCATCCGGTCCCTTGGTGATAAACATTCTATCTAGCAAGGTATAAAGCATATTAGCGTTTGCTAGGAGAAGCATAGTAAAGAGTGGTTTAGAAGCTTTAGCTAATTCGACGAAACCAATCTTAACAAAAGAAACTTCTCTCTTAATCCAAAGAAAACTGAGCAGGTAGTTGAGGATAGTGGTCGCTGTCATAACGATAGCATAAGGAACGATATCATCTGCCGTTTTAACAAAGGCGAAGATAGCGACCAGCATGGTAATTCGAATAATTAATGTTTTATAGAGGATGAAGGCATAGTTTTCATAAGCCTCGTTCATCCATTCGATATTGAGAAATTGGAAGAGTGCTTGGGCCCCTAGGATGTAGTACAGGACTTTCAGATTCTCAATGCTGGTGTCAAAGAAGATAATGAGGAAGTAGATACCTGTCGTCAGGAGAGAGGTGAAAACCGAGATATAAAACAACTTAGAAAAGACGTAGTTGATTTTATTCTTGTCATCCTTGACCTTACTAATAGCTCGAATCCCGTAGTTGTATATTCCAAAGGCAGCTAGTGGAATAACGAAACTTGCCCAGGTATTAGCTGTATTGAAATAACCGTAGTTGGATTTGCTGAGAATCCGCGTCAGATAAGGATTGGTTATCAGTGGAAAAACGATATTGAGAATATTGACCAGCAAGCTGGCCAAGGCATTTACTTTTATATTTTTCATTGAACTTTCTTTCTTAAATCTAAAATCATATCTAGTATTATATCACATTCTCGCTTCATTCTTTTGATAAAATCGTAAAAATCTAGTATAATAGATAGACTGAAAGTATGAGGTTACTAGATATGAAGATGAAACAAATTAGTGATACAACACTAAAAATCACGATGACTTTAGATGATTTGATGGATCGGGGAATGGAGATTGCAGACTTTCTCGTTCCTCAGGAAAAAACCGAAGAGTTTTTCTATGCTATTTTAGATGAGTTAGAGATGCCAGACAATTTCTTGGATAGTGGCATGCTGAGTTTCCGCGTGACGCCAAAACCTGATAAGGTCGACGTCTTTGTGACCAAGTCTAAGATTGACCAAAATCTGGATTTTGAAGATTTGGCGGATCTACCAGATATGGAAGAATTAGCCCAAATGTCGCCAGATGAATTTCTCAAAACCTTGGAAAAGAGTATTGCAGATAAAACCAAGGACGATATTGAGGCCATCCAATCTCTAGAGCAGGTCGAAGCAAAGGAAGAAGAGCAAGAGCAGGCAGACAAGGAGACTGAGAGTAAGAAAGAACCTTATATCTACTATATCCTGCGCTTTGCAAGCCTTGCTGACTTAGTTGCTTTTGCAAAGACGGTTAACTACCAGATGGAAACCTCTGAACTCTATAAGATGAATGGACACTATTATTTGACAATCTTAGTTGATGTGGAAAATCATCCAAGTCCATATCCAGCCTGGCTCTTGGCTCGTATGCGTGAGTTTGCAGACGACAGTGACATCAGTCGCTCAGTCTTGCAAGAGTATGGTCACATCTTGATCAATCACGATGCAGTTCTTAATCTGCAAAAGATTCGTTCATAATTTTTAAAATCAATTTTAATTTATCAGGAAAGACGAATCTTGGGATTCGTTTTTTCTTTTCTAGACCGAAATAGTGATTTACTATAATAGGAATTTTCATAAAATTCTGTTATAATGGCTATATCAGAAAATTTCTAGGAGACAAACATGACAGTTAAAATTGCTTTACTTGGATTTGGTACCGTTGCAAGTGGTGTGCCATTCCTCCTAAAGGAAAATGGAGAAAAAATCGTTCAGTCAGCTCATTCAGAGATTGAAGTGGCCAAGGTATTGGTCAAGGATGAAGATGAAAAGAACCGCTTGCTTGCAGCAGGAAATGACTTTAACTTTGTAACCAATGTAGACGATATTTTGTCAGACAAGGACATTACTATCGTAGTGGAATTGATGGGGCGTATCGAACCAGCTAAGACCTTTATCACTCGTGCCTTAGAAGCTGGGAAACACGTTGTTACTGCTAACAAGGACCTTTTGGCTGTTCATGGTGCAGAATTGTTAGAAATCGCTAAAGAGCATAATGTAGCACTCTACTACGAAGCGGCAGTAGCTGGTGGGATTCCAATTCTTCGTACTTTGGCAAATTCGTTGGCTTCTGACAAAATCACGCGCGTTCTTGGTGTCGTTAACGGAACTTCCAACTTCATGATGACCAAGATGGTCGAAGAAGGCTGGTCTTATGATGATGCTCTGGCTGAAGCGCAAAGACTTGGTTTTGCAGAAAGCGACCCTACAAATGACGTGGATGGGATTGACGCAGCCTACAAGATGGTGATTTTGAGCCAGTTTGCTTTTGGTATGAAGGTTGCCTTTGACGATGTAGCCCACAAGGGAATCCGCAATATCACACCAGAAGACGTAGCTGTAGCCCAAGACCTTGGCTATGTAGTGAAATTGGTTGGTTCTATCGAGGAAACTCCTTCAGGTATTGCTGCAGAAGTGACTCCAACCTTCCTACCTAAAGCACATCCACTTGCTAGTGTGAATGGTGTAATGAACGCTGTCTTTGTAGAATCTATCGGTATCGGTGAATCTATGTACTACGGACCAGGTGCGGGTCAAAAACCAACTGCAACAAGTGTTGTAGCAGATATTGTCCGTATCGTTCGTCGTTTGAATGATGGTACCATTGGTAAAGACTTCAACGAATATAGCCGTGATTTGGTCTTGGCAAATCCAGAAGATGTCAAAGCTAATTACTACTTCTCAATCTTAGCACCAGATTCAAAAGGTCAGGTCTTGAAACTTGCTGAAATCTTTAATGCTCAAGATATTTCCTTCAAGCAAATCCTCCAAGATGGCAAAGAGGGTGACAAGGCGCGTGTAGTGATTATCACTCATAAGATTAATAAAGCACAACTTGAGAATGTTTCAGCTGAGTTGGCCAAAGCTTCAGAATTTGACCTCTTGAATACCTTCAAGGTGTTAGGAGAATAGGATGAAGATTATTGTACCTGCAACCAGTGCCAATATTGGGCCAGGTTTTGATTCGGTCGGTGTAGCTGTAACCAAGTATCTTCAAATTGAGGTATGTGAAGAACGGGATGAGTGGTTGATTGAACACCAGATTGGCAAATGGATTCCCCATGACGAGCGTAATCTTTTGCTTAAGATTGCCTTGCAAATTGCGCCTGACTTGCAACCGAGACGTTTGAAAATGACCAGCGATGTTCCCTTGGCGCGTGGTTTGGGTTCTTCTAGCTCGGTTATCGTTGCTGGAATTGAACTGGCTAACCAACTGGGCAATCTCAACTTATCTAACCACGACAAATTGCAGTTGGCTACCAAGATTGAAGGACATCCTGACAATGTAGCTCCAGCCATCTATGGAAATCTTGTTGTTGCGAGCTCTGTTGAAGGGCAGGTTTCGGCGATTGTGGCAGATTTCCCAGAGTGTGATTTTTTAGCTTACATTCCCAACTATGAATTGCGTACCCGAGATAGCCGCGGTGTCTTGCCTAAGAAATTATCCTACAAGGAAGCTGTTGCAGCTAGTTCGATTGCCAATGTGGCTGTTGCAGCCTTGTTGGCAGGAGACATGGTGACTGCTGGGCAAGCAATCGAGGGAGACCTCTTCCACGAACGCTATCGTCAAAGTCTGGTCCGTGAATTTGCGACGATTAAGCAAGTAGCCAAAGAGAATGGTGCCTATGCGACCTATCTCTCTGGAGCAGGGCCGACAGTTATGGTCTTGGCTTCTCATGACAAGATGCCGGCGATTAAGGCAGAATTGCAAAAGCAGTCTTTCAAAGGCAAACTTCATGACTTGAAAGTGGATACCCAAGGTGTCCGTGTCGAAACAAAGTAAAGAAATAGAGGATAGGATGGGGAAACTCTCGACCAGAGGGCTTCCTATCCTTTTTTTGAAAAGAAGTTTATACTCAATGAAAATCAAAGAGCAAACTAGGAAGCTAGCCGCAGGCTGCTCAAAACAGTGTTTTGAGGTTGTGGATAGAACTGACGAAGTTAGCTCAAAATACTGTTTTGAGGTTGCAGATGTAAGCTGACGTGGTTTGAAGAGATTTTCGAAGAGTATTAGTTAAAAACTTGATAAAGGAGAAATAAAGATGGCAGAAATTTATCTAGCAGGTGGTTGTTTTTGGGGGTTAGAGGAATATTTTTCCCGAATTTCGGGAGTGCTAGCTACCAGTGTCGGCTACGCTAATGGGCAAGTCGAAACGACCAATTACCAGCTACTCAAGGAAACAGACCATGCAGAAACGGTTCAAGTGATTTACGATGAGAAGGCAGTGTCACTTAGAGAAATTTTACTTTATTATTTCCGTGTTATTAATCCCTTGTCTATTAACCAGCAGGGGAATGACCGTGGTCGCCAATATCGTACTGGTATTTATTACCAAGATGAAACAGACTTGCCAGCTATCTATACAGTGGTGCAGGATCAAGAACGCATGCTTGGTCGAAAGATTGCAGTAGAAGTGGAGAAACTTCGCCACTACATTCTGGCAGAAGACTATCACCAAGACTATCTTAAGAAGAATCCTTCAGGTTACTGTCATATCGATGTGACCGATGCTGATAAGCCATTGATTGATGCCTCTAACTATGAAAAGCCTAGTCAGGAGGTGTTAAAGGAAAGCTTAACTGAAGAGTCCTATCGTGTCACCCAAGAAGCTGCTACAGAGGCTCCATTTACCAATGCCTATGACCAAACTTTTGAAGAAGGGATTTATGTAGATATCACGACTGGTGAGCCACTCTTTTTCGCCAAGGATAAGTTTGCCTCAGGATGTGGTTGGCCGAGCTTTAGTCGTCCGATTTCTAAGGAATTGATTCACTACTACAAGGATTTGAGCCATGGGATGGAGCGAATCGAAGTTCGTTCTCGGTCAGGAAATGCTCACTTGGGGCATGTTTTCACAGATGGACCTCGTGAGTTAGGTGGGCTCCGTTACTGTATCAATTCGGCTTCCTTGCGTTTTGTAGCCAAGGATGAGATGGAAGAAGCAGGATACGGCTATCTATTGCCTTACTTAAACAAATAAAACAGAGAGGGTGGGCGCTTCCCACTTTCTTCATTTCCAGAATAAGAATAGAAGGGATCTATGAAACACTTACTATCTTACTTCAAACCCTATATCAAAGAATCCATTTTAGCTCCCTTGTTCAAGTTACTTGAAGCTGTTTTTGAGCTCTTGGTTCCCATGGTGATTGCTGGGATTGTTGACCAATCTTTACCTCAGGCAGATCAAGGGCACCTCTGGATGCAGATTGGCCTACTCCTTATCTTTGCAGTGATTGGCGTTTTCGTAGCCTTGGTAGCCCAGTTTTACTCAGCCAAGGCAGCGGTAGGTTTTGCCAAGGAATTGACAAACGACCTCTATCGTCATATTCTTTCTTTACCCAAGGACAGCAGAGACCGTTTGACAACTTCTAGCTTAGTCACCCGCTTGACTTCAGATACCTACCAGATTCAGACGGGTATCAATCAATTCCTGCGTCTCTTTTTGCGAGCGCCTATTATCGTTTTTGGGGCTATCTTTATGGCCTATCGCATCTCGGCTGAGCTGACTTTCTGGTTCTTAGTCATGGTTGCCATTTTGACCATTGTCATTGTAGGCCTTTCTCGGCTGGTCAATCCTCTCTACAGCAGTCTGAGAAAGAAAACGGACCAACTGGTTCAGGAAACACGCCAGCAATTACAAGGGATGCGAGTTATTCGTGCTTTTGGACAAGAAAAACGAGAGTTACAGATTTTTCAAACCCTTAACCAAGTCTATGCTAGATTGCAAGAAAAAACAGGTTTCTGGTCTAGTTTATTAACACCTCTGACCTATCTGATTGTCAATGGAACTCTCCTCGTTATCATCTGGCAGGGTTATATTTCAATTCAAGGAGGTTTACTCAGCCAGGGTGCTCTTATCGCCCTTATCAACTACCTCTTGCAGATCTTGGTGGAATTGGTCAAGCTTGCTATGTTGATCAATTCTCTCAATCAATCCTATATCTCAGCCAAGCGAATCGAGGAAGTCTTTGCTGAGGCTCCAGAAGATATCCATTCGGAGTTAGAACAAAAGCAAGTTGCCAGTAATCAGGTTTTACAAGTCCAAGAATTGACTTTTACCTATCCTGATGCGGCTCAGCCTTCTCTGAGAAACATTTCCTTTGATATGACTCAAGGACAAATCCTTGGTATCATTGGGGGAACAGGTTCTGGTAAGTCAAGCTTGGTGCAAGTCTTACTTGGACTTTATCCAGTAGACAAGGGGAGCATTGACCTTTATCGAGATGGATGTAGTCCTCGTAATCTTGAGCAGTGGCGGTCTTGGATTGCCTATGTACCTCAAAAAGTCGAGCTCTTTAAAGGAACTATTCGTTCCAACTTGACTTTGGGTTTCAATCAAGAACTATCTGACCAGCAACTCTGGCAGGCCTTGGAGATTGCGCAAGCTAAGGATTTTGTCAGTGAAAAGGAAGGACTTTTGGATGCCCTAGTTGAGGCAGGAGGTCGAAATTTCTCAGGTGGACAAAAACAAAGGCTGTCTATCGCACGAGCAGTCTTGCGACAAGCACCATTTCTCATCCTAGATGATGCGACCTCGGCACTGGACACCATTACCGAATCCAATCTCTTGAAAGCTATTCGAGAAAATTTGCCAAATACAAGTTTAATCTTGATTTCTCAACGGACTTCGACACTTCGGATGGCAGACCAGATTCTCCTCTTGGAAAAAGGTGAGCTACTAGCTATTGGCAAGCACGAGGAATTGATGAAGACTAGCCAAGTCTATCGCGAAATCAATGCATCCCAACATGGAAAGGAGGACTAATATGAGACGACAAACTGCAAACCAGACGCTCAAACGTTTGGCAAAAGATTTAGCAAGCCATCCTTTCCTCCTTTTCCTAGCCTTTCTAGGAACCATTGCCCAAGTTGCTTTATCGATCTACCTACCTATCTTGATTGGGCAGGTCATTGACCAGGTCCTCGTAACTGGTTCTTCACCAGTTTTTTGGCAGATTTTCATCCAGATGATCTTGGTGGTCATAGGAAATACACTGGTACAATGGGCCAATCCTCTTCTTTATAATCGTCTAATCTTCTCTTATACCAGAGACTTGCGAGAGAGAATCATCCATAAACTCCATCGGTTACCGATTGCTTTTGTGGACCGGCAGGGCAGTGGAGAGATGGTTAGTCGTGTGACCACAGACATAGAACAGCTGGCAGCCGGCTTGACCATGATTTTCAATCAATTTTTCATTGGTGTTTTGATGATTTTGGTTAGTATTCTAGCCATGCTCCAAATTCATCTCCTCATGACCCTCTTGGTCTTGCTGTTGACGCCCCTGTCCATGGTGATTTCACGCTTTATTGCCAAACGGTCCTATCATCTCTTTCAGAAGCAAACAGAGACCAGGGGGATTCAGACTCAGTTGATTGAAGAATCACTTAGCCAGCAGACTATTATCCAGTCCTTCAATGCTCAAACAGAGTTTATCAAAAAACTGCATGAGGCGAATGCCAACTACGCAGGTTATTCTCAGTCAGCTATCTTTTATTCATCAACGGTTAATCCTTCGACTCGCTTTGTTAATGCACTCATCTATGCTCTTCTTGCTGGAGTGGGAGCCTATCGTATCATGATGGGGTCCACCTTGACCATCGGACGTTTAGTGACTTTTTTGAATTACGTCCAACAGTACACCAAGCCCTTTAACGATATTTCTTCAGTGCTAGCTGAGTTGCAAAGTGCTCTCGCTTGCGCAGAGCGCGTCTATGCTGTCTTAGAAAGTCCAGAGGTGGCTGAAACAGGTAAGGAAGTCTTGACCAGTGACCAAGTTAAGGGAGCCATTTCCTTTAAGCATGTTTCTTTTGGATACCATCCTGAAAGGATCTTGATTAAGGATTTGTCTATCGATATCCCAGCTGGTAGCAAGGTAGCCATCGTTGGTCCTACAGGTGCTGGTAAGTCAACTCTTATCAATCTCCTCATGCGTTTTTATCCTATTAACTCGGGAGATATCTTGTTAGATGGGCAGTCCATTTATGATTATACCCGAGCGTCATTGAGACAGCAGTTTGGGATGGTACTCCAAGAAACCTGGCTCAAGCAAGGGACCATTCATGACAATATTGCCTTTGGAAATCCTGATGCCAGTAGGGAGCAGGTGATTGCTGCCGCAAAAGCAGCCAATGCAGACTTTTTCATCCAACAGTTGCCACAGGGATACGATACCAAGTTGGAAAATGCAGGAGAATCTCTCTCTGTCGGGCAAGCCCAGCTCTTGACCATCGCCCGAGTCTTTCTAGCTATCCCAAAGATTCTTATCTTAGACGAGGCAACTTCCTCCATCGATACACGGACAGAAGTGCTGGTACAGGATGCCTTTGCCAAACTGATGAAGGGGCGCACAAGCTTTATCATTGCTCACCGTTTGTCAACTATTCAGGATGCGGATCTGATTCTAGTCTTGGTGGATGGTGACATTGTTGAGCATGGTAACCATCAGGATCTCATGGCTAGAAAGGGCAAGTATTACCAAATGCAGAAAGCTGCAGCTTTTCGCTCTGAATAATCCTTTCTATTTTAAAATCTTATGAACGAAAAAAGTTGCCTTCGGGTGACTTTTTTGTTACAATAGCTAGAAAAATTATTCACTGTAAATTGTCTTATAGAAAAGGAGCCTATAATGAAAGTCTATCAGCATGTAAATATCGTGACTTGTGATCAAGATTTCCATGTTTATTTGGATGGTATCTTAGCTGTTAAGGACTCTCAAATCGTCTATGTCGGCCAAGAGGAGCCAGAGATTTTAGAGCAAGCTGAGCAGATTATAGACTATCAGGGAGCCTGGATCATGCCTGGTTTGGTCAATTGCCACACCCATTCTGCTATGACAGGTTTGCGAGGGATCCGGGATGATAGTAATCTCCATGAATGGCTCAATGACTATATTTGGCCAGCAGAAGCAGGATTTACTCCCGATATGACTACCAAGGCAGTCAAAGAAGCTCTGACAGAGATGCTCCAGTCAGGGACAACAACCTTCAACGATATGTATAATCCCAATGGTGTGGATATTGAGCAAATTTATCAGGCAGTCAAGGCATCTAAGATGCGTTGTTATTTCTCACCGACCCTCTTTTCTTCAGAGGCAGAAACAACTGCTGAGACCATAAGCAGAACACGTGCCATCATAGAGGAAATCTTAGAATATGAAAACCCAAATTTCAAGGTTATGGTAGCTCCTCATTCTCCATATAGCTGTAGTAGAGACTTGCTGGAAGCGAGCTTAGATATGGCAAAAGAGCTGGACATTCCTATCCATATTCATGTGGCGGAGACCAAGGAGGAATCAGGAATTATCCTGAAACGATACGGCAAACGCTCTCTCGCCTTTCTAGAAGAACTAGGTTACTTAGATCATCCGTCTGTCTTTGCTCATGGGGTCGAATTAAACGAGAGAGAAATTGAACGCTTGGCAACTTCTCATGTGGCTATCGCCCATAATCCTATCAGTAATCTTAAATTGGCCTCAGGGATCGCTCCCATCATCCAACTGCAAAAAGCAGGAGTAGCAGTGGGGATTGCGACAGACTCGGTTGCTTCCAATAATAATCTAGATATGTTCGAGGAAGGACGGACAGTAGCCCTTCTTCAAAAGATGAAAAGTGGAGATGCCAGCCAATTTCCTATCGAAACAGCCCTTAAGGCACTGACAATCGAAGGAGCTAAGGTTCTAGGAATGGAAAAGCAGATAGGAAGCCTAGAAGTCGGCAAACAGGCAGATTTTCTGGTCATTCAACCACGAGGAAAAATCCATCTTCAACCTCAGGAAAATATGCTCTCTCATCTGGTTTATGCTGTCAAATCCAGTGATGTTGATGATGTTTATATCGCTGGAGAACAGGTGGTTAAGCAAGGCAAAGTTTTGACAGTAGAGATTTAAAAAAATTTAAAAAAAGTTTGCAAAAATCTTGCATTCTTTTTTTGTCTATGCTATACTTATATACGGTTTGAAAAAACTGCCTAAGACAGTAGGGGAGCTCGACTCGTAAATATCCTACCGAGGACAAAACGTATCATGTAAAAAGAAGCGTATTGTACTTTCGTGTCTAGGTTTGGGCGCGTTTTTCTTTTGGAAAAATTCCTCAAGCAAAATAATTACGGAGGTGAACACACTAATGAGTGAAGCAATTATTGCTAAAAAAGCGGAACTAGTTGACGTAGTAGCTGAAAAAATGAAAGCTGCTGCATCTATCGTCGTTGTAGACGCTCGTGGTTTGACAGTTGAGCAAGATACAGTTCTTCGTCGTGAGCTTCGTGGAAGCGAAGTTGAGTATAAAGTCATTAAAAACTCAATCTTGCGTCGTGCAGCTGAAAAAGCTGGTCTTGAAGATCTTGCATCAGTATTTGTTGGACCATCTGCAGTAGCATTTTCTAACGAAGATGTTATCGCACCAGCGAAAATCTTGAACGACTTTGCTAAAAACGCTGAAGCACTTGAAATCAAAGGTGGTGCAATCGAAGGCGCTGTCGCATCTAAAGAAGAAATCGTTGCTCTTGCAACTCTTCCAAACCGCGAAGGACTTCTTTCTATGCTCCTTTCTGTACTTCAAGCGCCAGTGCGCAACGTTGCTCTTGCAGTCAAAGCGGTTGCAGACAACAAAGAAGACGCAGCTTAATCTTAAGCTACGCAGCGTAGCCTAGCTACGGAAAAACTATTATAAAATTAAAAACTTATTTGGAGGAAATAACAATGGCATTGAACATTGAAAACATTATTGCTGAAATTAAAGAAGCTTCAATCCTTGAATTGAACGACCTTGTAAAAGCTATCGAAGAAGAATTTGGTGTAACTGCAGCTGCTCCTGTAGCTGTTGCTGCAGCTGGTGCTGCTGACGCTGGTGCTGCTAAAGACTCATTTGACGTTGAGTTGACAGCTGCTGGTGACAAAAAAGTTGGCGTTATCAAAGTTGTACGTGAAATCACTGGTCTTGGACTTAAAGAAGCTAAAGAACTTGTTGATGGTGCACCAGGTGTCATCAAAGAAGGCGTTCCAACTGCAGAAGCTGAAGAAATCAAAGCTAAATTGGAAGAAGCTGGAGCTTCAGTTACTCTTAAATAATAGAGCGACTACATTAGTAGCTTAAAAAACATATAAAACCGCTATTCTTAGGAGTAGCGGTTTTTTCTTTTGGTTCAAGAAGGGGCAAAAAGGGGGCAAACTAATTATATAGTTTATCTAGGAGACAAACAAGTTTTGAATAATAGGCTTTCCATAAAAAATAATACAAGTTTTTACCCTTCAGGATTTATTTTTTTCTAGTATCATCATTCCTATTAACAGTAGAAAAGTAAGTTTTTAATTTATTGATACTCCGGATATTATAATCTCAGTATTAAAGAACTTTATTGAAGGTAATTTTCGAACGGTTTGAGGTAATTTCAATGAAATTTTAATAGATATTTCAATTTTCTTCTTGACTCTGACCTTAGGTAAGGTATTATACTAATAGTAGATAAGAAAGGAGATTATTATGCAAATCAATATGATTCGTTCAGATAAAGTTTACCAAGAGATGCTCGAGCTTCCTTTAGAAAAAAGAGAAGGTTGCTTTCGAGCTAAAATATTAGCACCTTTTGCAACCAAATACCAAACGCAACACATTCCTCTGAAAGCAAACTATCCTGGAGGATTTGATGCTCTTTTCCTACTTGGCTTTATGAATCAGTTACCCTCAACTCTCTCAGAAAAGGATAGACCAGCTATCGACTCTCTGAGCTCTGATCAACTCTGGCAGGACTGCCAGGATACCATCAAAAGGAGTATTGGTCTTTTTGAGCAGGCTGGCTATGACTTAGATGTTGAGGATTACCATTTTACTATTTTATTGGGCAATCCAGAAAAACCTATGCTACAGCTCAATAAGGGTTATAGCGGAGATGGCGGAATTCCAGGCTACCTCATGCTTAGTCTACTACCAACTGACTATACTTTACCACGTGTGCAGGCTGCGTTGGCTCACGAGTGCAATCACAATGTCCGTTTCCAATTTGTCAAATGGAATCAGCAGACAACATTAGCAGACTGGGTAGTCAGTGAAGGATTGGCAGAGTCTTTTGCTGCTGAGCTCTATGGCAAAGATCTCATTGGGCCCTGGGTCACTTCAACCAGTCCAGAGCAGTTAAAAGAGATTAAGCCCATCATCTCAAGTCAGCTTCAGCTAACAGGGATGGCGGAAATGGCTCCTTATCTATACGGTGATGAAATCGCGAAGATACAGGGTCAAATTCCGGTTGGTATGCCCTATGCTGCAGGCTATGCTTATGGCTATCATCTGATACAAGCCTATCTGAAAATGACTGGCAAGACTATTATTGAAGCAACTGTGACACCAACGGAACAGATTTTAGAGGCGACTAAAGACTTTTGGAAATGATACTTTTGCTTGCAAATCTGCCAGAGTTTGATATAATGAAAGTAATTTTTGGAGGTGACTATATGCACTATAAAAGAGTTGAATTAAAGGTCACAAATCAAGGTATCCATGAACGCAAGATCTTTCAAGGTGTTAAGATTTTCAGTCGTAGCAAGTTGTCCAAAGATCAGAAAAGTATTCTAACACAGAAGCTTTACCTGACACCGAAGCAAAACATTGTTTACTATCAACGGAAAGATATCAACTATGACCAGAACTGGCATCATAATAAGGACTATTATGAACTAGCTTATGGCCAGTTGGACAGAGAGACGGTTTTTAAGGTTTGCCAAGATTTTGACGACCTGACTCCTTTTATAGAGGATGAGCTGCTGGAGAAGCTAAAAGAAAAGCGGTCAGCAGGCAAATTTTTTGAAAAATTAGATATATAAAAATCCGACTGCTTTCATAAGCAGTCGGATTTCTCTAATTTATAGTTTGATAATTTTTCATAAGGGAAAATAGATCTATTTTTATCATGAACAGCTAACTTAGTTAGAAGTTTTGGAAACAGTATAGTTGAAATCTATGAAGAATAAGCGTATAATCAGAGAAAAATGATTGAGTGCTCACTCAATATATAGATAAACAAAGGAGTTCATGAAATGGTTGTTCAAGCAATACAGTATGGTCGTTTCGGTGATGAAGAAGTGCTAGATTTGGTGAACATTAAATCTGATGTTTTGGAAGTGAATCAAGTTAGGGTAGAAGTTTATGCAGTTGGTTTAAATCCTATTGATTATAAGACTTTTGAGGGGGCAAAGCCACTTCGTTTTCTATCTTTTATGACGAAACTAAGGAAGCCAAGTCGTTGGTTTGAGTCAAAATCATCTCTCTTTCCAAGAGGTGTTGGTCGGGATTTTGCTGGAGTTATCACAGAAATTGGTGAAGGAGTAAGTCGGTTTGCAGTAGGGGACAAGGTTTTTGGAACAATGATCAGTGACCCTGGATTGGGGACCAAGAGGGGAGCTTTGGCAACAGAAGTTTGTGTCAATGAATCAGAAATTGTGTTGAAACCAGAGATGATTGATATGAACCATGCATCTACTATGGGTGTAGCCTCTCTAACAGTGGGAGGTGCTTTTAGAAAGATTGAGCTAAACTCTAAAGATGTTGTAGTTATTTCAGCAGCAGCAGGTGGTATTGGAAGTATCGCAGTACAGTATGCAGTTGCTAAGGGTGCGACAGTTATTGGAATTGCAAGTAAGAAAAATTCAGATTATCTGAAGTCCTTAGGTGCCATACCAGTAGCTTACGAAGAGAACATCCAGAATGCTCTTCTATCAGCAAGTACAAAGCCAATTACAAAATTCTTGGATTGCTATGGAAGTGATTATGTTAAATTGGCTTTCAGTTTGGGGTTGAAGGGCACGGCTATTGGAACGCTAGTACCTTCACCATATGTTATGATAAAAGGAGCTCAGTTCACGGGTCCTAGACATTCCACATATGATGATTTTAAAGTTCTAGCGGAAATGGTCTCAGATGGGAAGGTTCTGCTGAATATTGATCAGATTTATGATTTTTCTCTAAAGTCAGTTGGAGAGGCATATCGTAGTCTGAAGTCAGGACACACTCGAGGTAAGAAAGTTGTAAAAGTAAGAGAGTAGCAGAGAGGTGCTAGCAATGGAAAGTTTAGAACAAAAGTACGCTCAGACATTAGAAAATAGCAACTTGAGTTTAAAACAACGTCAAGTGTTATTATCAAGTCTAAAGTTATTTTCAGAAATTGGTTTTGAGAATACAACAGCAAGCCTTATTGCTAAGGAGGCTGGAGTTTCAGAAGGGACAGTTTTTAGTTACTTTAAAACTAAGGAAGGCATCTTAGAAGCTATTCTGTCAACTTTTCTCGAACAGGTTATTCCAGATGTGATTGCTGATTTTTCTGAGAAGAAATTTACAGCAAACCAAGAGAGTTTTCCAGTGTTTTTGAGAAGCATTGTTCGAGATAGACTAGTTTTCATTCAGGAGAATCAAATGCAAGTTAAAATTCTCTTGAGTCGTTCTTTTATTGATAAAACTATTTCTGAGCAGTTAGGGAATGTTATTGTTCACTCTATCATTAAGTCAATTAGTCCAGTTCTGAATCAGTTTAAAGAAAATGGTGTTATTCGAGATTGGTCAAATGAAAGAATGGTTCGTTATATTCTAGCCTTGAGTCTTTCTTATGTTATTCCAATGATGTTGAATGATAAGGAAGATGTGAACATAGATGAAGCAGTAAACGAAATTGTTGAATGCCTGTCTTTTGCCTTAGTAGAAGTAAAGTGAATTTTGATTTTTAAGCTTACTATTAAAAATAGTGAGCTTTTTTAAAACCAATATAAAAATCCCCAATCAGAGTGATTGGGGATTGAAAAATAAATTGAAACAATACCTTTACTATCATAGCATTGGCTACATTAGTATACTGCCATCTATTCATCTGATAAGAGGGATTTTATCATCCAGATATTCATAGCTGGGTGGCCGGCAGCGTTAGAAAGTGGTTCTTGCAGTGATGTGAAACCATAGCGCTGATAGATGGCCACAGCCGTAGCCAGTTCAGTGGAGGTTTCTAGATAAAGCTGTTCATAACCAGCTAGATGGGCTTCCTGGAATATCCGCTTTATCAACCTACTGGAATAACCTTTGCCACGGCTATTTTTAGTGACATACAGTTTTTGTAATTCAGCAATCTTATCAGACACAGGTGCAAAGCCACCGCAGCCAACCAGCTGATCTTCATCTTCCAGAACAAAGTAAGCTGCTCTCTCTTGCTGTTGATAGTAGTCGGCCAAATGATCTAGATGAGAATCAAAGTAGACAGTTCCTGGTTTGTCAAGCCCAAACTCTTCTAGGCTAGCTCGAATGAGCTGCGCTACAGCTGGATTGTCTCTCACTTCCATTGGCCGTAAGTTCATCATTTGTCCTCCGATAGGATGTATCGACTAATTAAACAATACCTTGGGCAATCATAGCGTTTGCTACGTTTTCGAAGGCAGCGATATTTGCTCCTGCAAGGTAGTCAGTACCAAGTCCGTAGGTTTCAGCAGTTGTTTTAGCTGTATTGAAGATGTTGGTCATGATGTCTTTGAGGCGTCCATCAACTTCTTCACGGGTCCATGAAAGGCGAAGGCTGTTTTGGCTCATTTCAAGCGCTGATACAGCTACACCACCAGCGTTGGCAGCTTTGGCAGGTCCGTAAAGGATTCCGTTTTCTTTGTAGACTTTAATCGCATCAAGGTCACTAGGCATGTTAGCACCTTCAGATACACAGATAACGCCTTGAGAAACCAAACGTTTAGCTGCTTCACCGTTGATTTCGTTTTGAGTCGCACATGGAAGAGCGATGTCGTAGTTTCCAGCGTAAGTCCATACAGAACCTTCATGGTAAGTAGCAGTTGCTTTCTCAGCTGCGTACTCAGTCAAACGAGCACGGCGTTTTTCTTTAACATCAACCAAAAGATCGAAGTCAATACCATTTTCGTCAATGACATAACCGTTTGAGTCAGATACAGAGATAACAGTAGCGCCGAGTTCAGTCGCTTTTTGAAGAGCATATTGAGCTACGTTACCAGAACCTGAAATAACCACTTTCTTACCAGCAAAACTGTTACCATTAGCTTTGAGCATTTCTTCAGTATAGTAAACCAAACCATAACCAGTTGCTTCTGGACGAATCAAGCTACCACCAAATCCAAGAGGTTTACCAGTCAAGACACCCGCATCAAATTGGTTAAGACGTTTGTATTGTCCGTAAAGGTATCCAATTTCGCGTCCTCCAACACCGATATCACCAGCAGGTACGTCAAGAGATGGTCCGATGTATTTTTGCAATTCAGTCATGAAGCTTTGGCAGAAGCGCATCACTTCAGCATCAGTCTTCCCTTTAGGATCGAAGTCTGATCCCCCTTTACCTCCACCGATTGGAAGTCCAGTCAAAACGTTTTTAAAGATTTGTTCGAAGCCGAGGAATTTCAAAATCCCTTGGTTTACAGTTGGGTGGAAACGAAGTCCGCCTTTATATGGTCCAACAGCTGAGTTGAATTGAACACGGTAACCACGGTTGACTTGAACTTTTCCATCACGGTCAACCCAAGGAACACGGAAAGAAATCACGCGCTCAGGCTCAGTGATACGTGCCAAGATGTTTTCTTCGATATACTCAGGGTGTTTTTCAAATACAGGTTCCAAAGTGCTGAAGAATTCTTCAACCGCCTGGAGAAATTCAGCCTCATGCCCGTTACGAGCTTTCACAGTTGCAAACACGCTTTGGATATAGTCTTTAGCAGATGTCATATCGTTCTCCTTTTTGTTGTTATATTTTATTACATGAGCCATTATAGCAGAATTTTTTTTGAGTGTAAAGAAAAAAACAGAAATTTTCTAAAAATTCTTTCAATTTACAAAACCGAACGTTTTATATAGAAATTAGTTTCTCAAAGAGAAAATCTTAAAGTATGGTATAATATTAGAAATAAAAGGAATCTGGAGGATCAGAATCATGGTATCAACGAAAACACAAATAGCTGGCTTTGAGTTTGATAATTGCTTGATGAATGCAGCAGGTGTGGCTTGTATGACGATAGAAGAGCTTGAAGGAGTCAAAAACTCAGCGGCGGGAACCTTTGTCACAAAGACAGCGACCTTGGACTTTCGTCAGGGGAATCCTGAACCACGTTATCAGGATGTTCCACTTGGTTCTATCAACTCCATGGGCTTACCAAATAATGGCTTAGACTACTATCTGGACTATCTTTTGGACTTGCAGGAAAAAGAGCCAAACCGAACTTTCTTCCTATCTTTAGTTGGCATGTCTCCAGAAGAAACACATGCCATCTTGAAAAAAGTTCAAGAGAGTGAATTCAAAGGACTGACAGAGCTTAATCTCTCTTGTCCAAACGTTCCAGGAAAACCTCAGATTGCCTATGATTTTGAAACAACAGACCGTATCTTGTCAGAGGTATTTGCCTACTTTACCAAACCTCTTGGAATCAAGTTGCCACCATATTTTGATATTGTCCACTTTGACCAAGCGGCAGCTATTTTTAACAAGTATCCACTCAAATTTGTTAACTGTGTTAACTCTATCGGGAATGGTCTCTATATCGAAGATGAGTCTGTCGTTATTCGCCCTAAAAACGGTTTTGGAGGCATTGGTGGAGAGTATATCAAACCGACTGCTCTAGCGAATGTGCACGCCTTTTACCAACGTTTAAATCCCCAAATCCAAATCATCGGAACGGGTGGCGTTCTTACGGGTCGTGATGCCTTTGAACATATCCTCTGCGGTGCGAGTATGGTGCAAGTAGGAACTACTCTTCACAAAGAAGGCGTAGGTGCTTTTGAACGCATTACCAATGAACTGAAAGCTATTATGGAGGAAAAAGGGTACGAGAGACTAGAAGATTTCCGTGGGAAATTGCGCTATATTGACTAAATTAAATCGAAAAATCAGAAGAAAGGAGAGAAGATGCTAGCCATTGAAGACAGTCAGAAGTTGACGTTATCAAATCTATCTAGCTTGAATCTATTTACAGGGACAGACCAGGGTCAGTTTGAAGTTATGAAGAGTCAAGTGTTGAAGCAGATTGGTTATGATCCAGCTGATCTCAATTTTGCTTACTTTGATATGAAAGAAGTGGCTTATAAAGACTTAGAGTTGGAGTTGGTCAGTCTCCCTTTCTTTGCGGATGAGAAAATCGTGATATTAGACCATTTTGTCGATATCACAACAGCCAAGAAACGTTTTTTAACAGATGATGAGCTCAAGTCATTTGAGGCATACCTTGATAACCCTTCGCCAACAACCAAGTTGTTGATTTTTGCGGAAGGAAAGTTGGATAGTAAAAGACGGTTGGTCAAATTGCTCAAACGAGATGCGACTGTTTTTGATGCTATTGAACCCAAGGAACAAGAACTCCGCCAATATTTCCAAAAATGGAGCCAAAAACAAGGTTTGCAGTTTGCGGAAAAGTCTTTTGAAAATCTACTCATCAAGTCTGGTTTTCAGTTTAGCGAAATCCAGAAAAATCTCCTCTTTTTACAGTCTTATAAGTCAGATGGCATGATAGAGGAGAAGGATATTGTCGAGGCTATTCCAAAGACTTTGCAGGACAATATTTTTGATTTGACTCAGCTTATCTTGGGCAAAAAGATCGACCAGGCCCGTGACTTGGTTAGAGATTTGACGTTGCAAGGGGAGGATGAGATCAAGCTCATAGCTGTCATGTTAGGACAGTTTCGAACCTTTACCCAAGTGAAGATTTTATCAGAGACTGGTCAGACGGAATCGCAGATTGCAAGCAGTCTGGGAACTTACTTGGGGCGCAATCCTAATCCTTATCAAATCAAGTTTGCATTGAGAGATTCGAGAGGGATTTCCATTTCCTTTCTCAAGCGAGCGATTTCTTATTTGATTGAAACAGACTACCAGATTAAGACAGGTGTCTATGAAAAGGGGTACCTGTTTGAAAAGGCACTTTTGCAGATCGCGGCAGAGGCAAATTGAGCAAAAAACTTGAAAAAAGAGGATGATTGCGTTATCATTTTCATATAGAAAGAAAAAGAGGTATTACAGATGGCTATTATCTTACCAGACCTTCCATACGCATATGACGCTTTGGAACCATACATCGATGCAGAAACAATGCACTTGCACCATGACAAACACCACCAAACTTATGTCAACAATGCAAATGCAGCTCTTGAAAAACACCCTGAAATTGGTGAAGACCTTGAAGCTTTGCTTGCTGATGTAGATTCTATCCCAGCTGATATCCGTCAAGCACTTATCAACAATGGTGGTGGACACTTGAACCACGCTCTTTTCTGGGAATTGATGACTCCTGAGAAAACAGCTCCATCAGCAGAACTTGCAGCAGCAATCGATGCAACATTTGGTTCATTTGAAGAGTTCCAAGCAGCCTTTACAGCAGCAGCTACAACTCGCTTCGGTTCTGGATGGGCATGGTTGGTTGTTAACAAAGAAGGGAAGCTTGAAGTGACTTCAACAGCAAACCAAGACACACCAATCTCAGAAGGTAAAAAACCAATCTTGGGCTTGGACGTTTGGGAACATGCTTACTACGTGAAATACCGCAACGTGCGTCCTGACTACATCAAAGCTTTCTTCTCAGTAATTAACTGGAACAAGGTAGACGAGCTTTACGCAGCAGCTAAATAATAAAATATGGAGGGAAGAATTGTTCTTCTCTTTTTAAAGTTATAAAGCAGAAGTCTGACAAAATCGTCAGACTTTTTTCATTTTTATGAGAAACGTGCTAACTGCTAGAAATTATGGTAAAATAGAGTGTTAAGTAATCGTGGAAAAGGAAGACTATGCGTAAAGAAATTGCACCTGAATTATACAACTATAACAAGTTTCCTGGCCCAGAATTTCATGTAAATGGGGATAAGGTTGAGACTGAAGGAATTGCTTTTACCTTGGTTGAAAATATCAAGGATGCTTTCGATGTGACAGTCTTTAATCAACGCTTCTCAGAAGTGTTGACCAAATTTGATTATGTCGTGGGGGACTGGAGTAATGAACAGCTCCGCCTACGTGGTTTTTACAAAGACGATCGAACAGAGGAAAAAATTGAAAAAATCAGTCGTTTACAGGACTATCTTTTGGAGTACTGTAGTTATGGTTGTGCCTATTTTGTTCTAGAAAATCAAGCACCTAAGCGTGCGTCATTTGACAAGAAAATGCGTAAAAAGGATGAGGAAAACCTTCCTAGAAGAGGAAAGAAACCTTCGCAAAATAAGAGAAAACCAAATACGGATAAGCGAAATAGACGTCGTCATAAGGACCAAAAGTCTCAGAAAGAGGACAAGGGACAGCGCCATTTTGTCATTCGTCAGAAATAGATAGAGAATAAGGAGAAGAGATGAAACCTTCTATTTATAGTTTAACACGTCAAACAATGCAAGAATGGGTATTAGAACAAGGGGAAAAGAAATTCCGTGCAGATCAAATCTGGGAATGGCTCTACCGTAAACGTGTGCAGTCATTTGAAGAAATGACCAACCTTTCCAAGGATTTGATTGCTAAGCTCAATGACCAGTTTGTCGTAAATCCTTTGAAACAACGGATTGTACAAGAGTCAGCTGACGGTACTGTTAAGTATCTTTTCGAGTTGCCAGATGGCATGTTGATTGAGACAGTACTCATGCGTCAACACTACGGTTTGTCAGTCTGTGTGACCACTCAGGTCGGTTGTAATATCGGTTGTACCTTCTGTGCGTCAGGCTTGATTAAGAAGCAACGTGATCTTAATAATGGGGAAATCGTAGCGCAGATTATGCTGGTTCAGAAATACTTTGATGAACGTGGTCAGGATGAACGTGTCAGCCATATCGTTGTTATGGGAATTGGTGAACCATTTGATAACTACAACAATGTGTTGAATTTTGTCCGTACCATCAATGATGACAAGGGAATGGCTATCGGTGCTCGCCACATCACTGTTTCAACCTCAGGTTTGGCCCATAAAATTCGTGACTTTGCTAATGAAGGCGTACAGGTCAATCTGGCTGTGTCTCTTCACGCACCCAATAATGAATTGCGCTCAAGCATCATGAAGATTAACCGTGCCTTTCCGATTGAAAAGCTCTTTGCAGCTATTGAGTACTATATCGAAAAAACTAATCGTCGTGTAACTTTTGAATACATCATGCTCAATGAAGTCAACGACGGTGTTGAACAAGCCTTGGAGTTGGCTGAATTGCTCAAGAACATCAAGAAATTGTCTTATGTAAACTTGATTCCTTATAACCCTGTTAGTGAGCATGACCAATATAGCCGTAGTCCTAAAGAGCGCGTGATGGCCTTCTACGATACCCTCAAGAAAAAAGGGGTCAACTGTGTTGTCCGTCAAGAGCATGGTACAGATATTGATGCAGCTTGTGGACAATTACGCTCTAATACAATGAAACGTGATCGCCAGAAGGCAGTCGCAGCGGTAAATCCATAAAATGACTAAAAAAAGAGAATTAATCTTAAGATTGGGAGTGGCTGTTTACAGTCTATGCATTGTCTGTTTTTGTTTTACTCCCCAGCCTCAACTTCCTACAGGAGTGGAAACTCCAGGTATTCAAACTTTTGGACGCCTGGTTTTTCTTTTAACTCCCTTAAACTCCCTTTGGAATCTGGGTGAAGTGACTAGTTTGGGACAAGTCCTTTGGATCTTTTTGCAGAATATTTTAAATGTCTTCTTGCTTTTCCCGCTGATTTTCCAACTTCTCTATCTTATGCCTGGTCTAAGAAATACTAAGAAAGTGATTTTGTTCAGTTTTTTACTAAGTCTAGGAATTGAGTGTACGCAACTAGTTTTAGATTTTTTCTTCGACTTTAATCGCGTCTTTGAGATTGATGATTTGTGGACCAATACCTTGGGAGGCTATCTGGCTTGGCTCCTCTATAAAGGACTGCATAAAAATAAGATAAGGAATTAGAATGAGTATTTTAGAAGTTAAAAATTTAAGTCACGGTTTTGGTGACCGTGCAATTTTTGAAGATGTGTCTTTCCGTCTCCTCAAGGGTGAGCATATCGGCTTAGTCGGTGCCAATGGTGAAGGAAAATCAACCTTTATGAGCATCGTGACAGGTAAGATGTTGCCAGATGAAGGGAAGGTGGAGTGGTCCAAATATGTGACTGCTGGCTATCTAGATCAGCACGCTGTGCTAAAGGAAGGTCAAACCGTGCGTGATGTCTTGCGTACAGCCTTTGATGAGCTATTTAAAGCAGAAGCTCGTATCAATGACCTCTATATGGAAATGGCAGAAGACGGAGCAGATATTGACGCGCTAATGGAAGAAGTTGGCGAACTCCAAGACCGTTTGGAGAGTCGAGATTTCTATACCTTGGATGCTAAGATTGATGAAGTAGCGCGTGCTCTCGGTGTCATGGACTTTGGCATGGATACGGATGTAACTGCCTTATCAGGTGGACAAAGAACCAAGGTGCTTTTGGCTAAACTCCTCCTCGAAAAGCCAGATATTTTGTTGCTTGACGAGCCAACCAACTACTTGGATGCTGAACACATTGACTGGCTCAAGCGTTATCTACAAAACTATGAGAATGCCTTTGTCCTTATTTCGCATGATATTCCTTTCCTCAACGACGTAATCAATATCGTCTATCATGTTGAAAATCAACAGTTGACGCGTTACTCTGGTGACTACTACCAGTTCCAAGAAGTTTATGCTATGAAGAAATCTCAACTGGAAGCAGCCTATGAGCGTCAACAGAAAGAGATAGCGGACCTCAAGGATTTCGTAGCCCGCAATAAAGCCCGTGTTGCAACACGAAACATGGCCATGTCCCGTCAAAAGAAACTCGACAAGATGGACATCATCGAACTTCAAAGTGAGAAACCAAAGCCATCCTTTGATTTCAAACCAGCTCGTACACCTGGGCGCTTTATCTTCCAAGCCAAGGACTTGCAGATTGGTTATGACCGTCCACTTACTAAACCCTTAAACCTAACCTTTGAACGCAATCAAAAGGTTGCAATTATTGGGGCCAATGGTATTGGGAAAACAACCCTCTTGAAGTCTCTCTTGGGCATTATTCCGCCAATCGCTGGAGAAGTCGAACGTGGCGACTACCTAGAACTTGGCTACTTTGAGCAAGAAGTAGAAGGTGGCAATCGTCAAACCCCTCTTGAAGCCGTCTGGAATGCCTTTCCTGCCCTTAATCAAGCAGAAGTTCGTGCAGCCCTTGCTCGTTGTGGTTTGACAACTAAGCATATCGAAAGCCAGATTCAGGTCTTATCAGGTGGTGAACAAGCCAAGGTGCGTTTCTGTCTCTTGATGAACCGTGAAAACAACGTCTTAGTGCTGGACGAGCCGACCAACCACTTGGATGTGGATGCCAAGGAAGAACTCAAACGCGCTCTCAAAGAATACAAGGGTTCTATCCTTATGGTTTGCCACGAACCAGACTTTTATGAAGGCTGGATGGACCAAATCTGGGACTTTAACAAGCTAACTTAAAAGCACTAAAAAGGCCAAGTCGAAATGACTTGGCTTTTTTGACTAGTAATTTAAAAAGCTTTCAACTTCAGATTTCTCAATTTCTTTACCATAGTGGCAAATCGGACAAGAAACGAAGTAGCTTTTACCATAAGGGAAAAGTGGAATCCAGTAGAGGGTGAACTTGCGTCCAGTTTCTACAATCTCCCAAGTGTCAACATTGTTACAGTGACCACATTCGATCGCAGTTTGCGTATGTCCCAAATCTTTCTGATAACCTTTAGAACCCCAAAATAAAATCATTTCATCGTCTCCTTATCTGTTGATGGCTTATTTTTTGCTGAAGTCGTAGTCCTTGACTACTTCGATACTGTCAATGGTGATAGCGGTAGTTGGTTTGTCTTTCTCATCTTTTTCAGCTTTGGCAATCTTGTCAACAACGTCCATGCCATCGATGACTTGACCAAAGACAGGGTGTTTGCCGTCTAGACTTGGATTTCCACCTTCTTTATAGGCTTCGATGATTTTCTTTGGATACTTGCTTGTAGGGAGTTTAGCTGAAATATCTGTTGAGTTTTGGTTGATGAAGAACTGGCTACCGTTGGTGTTTGGTTGTCCAGTGTTAGCCATAGCAAGGGCTCCTCGGATATTGTATAGGTAAGGAGAGATTTCATTTTTGAAACCAGTTCCCTTGTCCTTTGTTTTATCCTTATCATGCCAGATAGATTGTCCACCTGTACCATCTCCCTTAGGATCTCCAGTTTGGACCATAAAGCCATCGATGACACGGTGGAAGGTGATGCCGTTATAGTAGCCTTCCTTAGCGTGAGTAAGGAAGTTTTCAACCGCAAGAGGTGCTAGTTTTGGAAAGAGTTTGATTCGTATATCGCCTTGATTTGTGTGTAAAATGACTTCAGCTTCATCTTCGGCAACCTCTTTAGAAAGTTGAGGGAAGTTGGCATTTTCATTGGTCAAAGCGTCATTCAAATCTTTGGCAGCTTGAGCAGCTGCTTTTGAGCTTTCTTCAGCTGAGATACTCGAGTCAACATAGTCATCACCACGGAGACCACGTTGGATACTAGTACATCCAGCAAGGGCAACAGTTGATAGTAAAAGAAGGGTTGCTAGTTTTTTCATTGTTTTCCTCTCAAAAATTCATTTCTACCATTGTACCCTAAAAGAGAGGTGATTTCAAATGTTAATGATTTTACTAAAAATTTCTAGTAGTAAAAAAATTAAAACTCTGTCAAGTTTTTTTCTTGACACCTGTCGAAAATCTGCTATAATTGAACATGTGCTAAATAGCTCAGCTATTTCACCGAAATAAAAAATAAGAAAAGAGACATTAAAAAATGGCAGTTAAAATCCGTTTGACTCGTATGGGTTCTAAGAAAAAACCTTTCTACCGTATCAACGTAGCAGACTCACGTTCACCACGTGACGGACGTTTCATCGAAACAGTTGGAACTTACAACCCACTTGTTGCTGAAAACCAAGTGACTTTGAAAGAAGACCGCGTTCTTGCATGGTTGGCTGATGGAGCTCAACCTTCAGATACAGTTCGCAACATCCTTTCAAAAGAAGGCGTATTGAAAAAATTCCACGATTCTAAATTCTCAAAATAAGTTTAAAGTAGGTTGACAGATGGATACGATTGAAAATCTCATTATTGCGATTGTGAAACCTTTGATTTCACAACCTGATGCCTTAACTATCAAGATCGAAGACACACCAGAATTTTTGGAGTATCACTTGGATCTTGACCAAAGCGATGTCGGTCGTGTTATCGGTCGTAAAGGTCGCACTATCTCAGCGATAAGAACGATTGTCTACTCTGTCCCAACTGAAGACAAAAAAGTAAGAATCGTTATCGATGAAAAATAAAAAAAGCGGGACAGATGTCTCGTTTTTTTGTGGAGGAGAAGATGAAGGATTTAACGTTTAGACAATTACAAGCTTACTTACTCGAACATTACCAGCAATCTCGAACCGAGGAAGGCCTCTTTATCAAGCTAGTGGAGGAAGTCGGAGAGGTAGCAGAGGTCTTGAATGGGCGCTCTGGTCGAAAAGAGGGTGTCCAGGACTCAAATGAGGAACTAGCCAAAGAACTGGCAGATATTATTCACTACACTGTCGCAATTGCGGCCATCAACGATATTGACCTAACCAAAAGCATCTTTGACAAAGATAAGAAGGCTGCCATTAAGTACCAGCATGAACGAGATTTGGAAGGATTTTTGGAGGGAAAATATCTATAGTGTCTTTTTTCCCCAACTTGTGAAAATCCCTGGAACGTGATAAAATAAAGGATAAGGGTTTTTAATAAATCATTGTTATAGAATGAGTGGATTTCTTTATGAAACGGTTTGAAGTAACTACACAAATTGGCAGTCTCTCTGTTACTTATAAAAAGCAAAAGAAAGTGCTTGTTTGTTTAAATGGTGCAGGTTTGCTACCAAGTTATGAAAATTTTTCACTTATACTTGAAAAACTTCCCCCCACAATTGGTTATTTGACAATTGATTTTCCAAACACTGGTAGAAGTCCGATTCATGACCAAGCTGGAAAAAATTTAGATAATCTTGCAGATGCGGTTTATCAAGTACTTGAAGAGTTGGCGATTTCTGAATGTATACTTTGTGTACATAGTTTGAGTGGAATTTTAGCTTGCAAATTGATGAACAAATCAATTAAGTGTCAGGCTTTAGTAGCAATTGAACCAACAACTAAAAAAGTAATGTTTTCTGATTTTTCAGAAAATCCTTATCCAGAAATGGAAGAGCAAATGAGACTGATTGAAGAGTGTGGCCCCGAAGTCTATTTTAAGAACATAACTCAAGCAGCATTTAGCTCTGAAACTAATGAAGAAATCTGGGATTTAGTGCAAGAAAAAGATTCAGAGTTGGAAAGACAAGTTCCAGAATTTCATATATATTGTGAGATTACTGAGAAAGATTTTGAGAATGTATCTATAGAAGCTCATATTCCCGTTTTTATTTTTTGTCAGGCTTATAGAGAAAAAGAGTACAGAGAATCAGAGTATTGGACTTCCAATACTAAGCTCATTTTAGGAGGGAATCACCATTATTTACAATGGTCAGAATCAGAAAAAATTGCGAATATTATTCGAGAATTGTCAGAATAAGATGGAAAGAAGGAGAGTACAGGAGACAAGATGAACTACTTTAATGTTGGAAAAATCGTCAATACGCAGGGTCTACAGGGTGAGATGCGAGTCTTGTCTGTGACGGATTTTGCTGAGGAACGGTTTAAAAAAGGGGCAGAGCTGGCTTTATTTGATGAAAAAGATCAGTTTGTCCAAACAGTGACCATCGCAAGTCACCGTAAGCAGAAGAACTTTGACATTATCAAGTTCAAAGATATGTACCATATCAATGCGATTGAAAAGTACAAGGGTTATAGTCTCAAGGTCGCTGAGGAAGATTTGAACGATTTAGATGATGGTGAATTCTACTATCACGAGATTATCGGTTTGGATGTTTACGAGGGAGATAACTTGGTTGGAACCATCAAGGAAATTCTGCAACCAGGAGCCAATGATGTCTGGGTGGTCAAACGAAAAGGTAAGCGAGATTTGCTTTTACCTTACATTCCGCCAGTAGTTCTCAATGTTGATATTCCAAACAAGCGGGTCGAAGTGGAAATCTTAGAAGGGTTAGATGATGAAGATTGATATTTTAACCCTCTTTCCTGAGATGTTTTCTCCGCTGGAGCACTCGATTGTTGGAAAGGCTCGAGAAAAAGGGCTCTTGGATATCCAGTACCATAATTTCAGAGAATACGCTGAAAAGGCCCGTCATGTTGACGATGAGCCCTATGGAGGCGGTCAGGGGATGTTGCTCCGAGCTCAACCCATTTTCGATGCTTTTGATGCTATTGAAAAGAAAAATCCCCGTGTCATTCTTCTTGATCCTGCAGGTAAACAGTTCGATCAGGCTTACGCTGAAGATTTGGCTCAGGAAGATGAACTGATCTTTATTTGTGGTCACTATGAAGGGTATGACGAGCGTATCAAGACCTTGGTAACCGATGAAATTTCCCTAGGAGACTATGTTTTGACTGGAGGAGAATTGGCGGCCATGACCATGATTGATGCGACCGTGCGCTTGATTCCAGAAGTGATTGGTAAGGAGTCTAGTCACCAGGATGATAGCTTCTCTTCGGGACTTCTCGAATATCCTCAGTATACTCGCCCTTATGACTATCGAGGCATGGTCGTGCCAGATGTGCTCATGAGTGGGCACCATGAAAAGATTCGCCAGTGGCGACTGTATGAGAGTCTAAAGAAAACCTACGAGCGCAGACCTGACCTGCTAGAAAACTATCAACTGACAGCCGAAGAAGAAAAGATGCTGGCTGAAATCAAAGAAAACAAAGAATAAAGGAGAACCTTATGCAAGTAATCAAACGTAATGGAGAAATTGCTGAATTTGATCCAGATAAAATTTACCAAGCTGTCCTAAAAGCAGCTCAAACAGTTTATGTTTTGACTGATGACCTACGTCAAAACCTAGCGCAAGTTACTAAGAAAGTCGTTTTGGACTTGGAAGAAGCAAAAGTGGAACGTGCCACTATCAGCATGATCCAATCAATGGTTGAGCATCGCTTACTTGGAGCTGGTTACATCACAATTGCAGAACACTATATCTCTTATCGTTTGCAACGCGATTTGGAGAGAAGTGGTTATGGCGACCATATCGCCGTTCATCTTCATTTTGAACAAATCCGTTAAGAAAAAGAGTGGGATGCAAAGAACATCTCACTCTTTCTTAAATAGACTTTTCTGAGCTTTTTGTACAGTTGAGGGAACGAAACGAAGTCGCTTAATGTCACTGATACGAATGATTCGTGTCACGTTTTTGGAAAAATTTTTGACGATAATTTGTTGGCGATTAGCATCGTGTTTGACAATATCACCCGTAAAACTTGTCTCAGCAAGTATAACATGAACAGCCGTCTTTTTCTGGATGGCTTGTTCAATCATAGCAGTGAGGGAGTTATCCTCGATTTGAGGATGATCATCATTCCCATTGAGAAAACTATGTAGTTTATCTAGAACTAGTTGGAATGCCTGTCTCATAGAATCCTCCCTTCTTATATATCCACATTATATAAAATTTTCTTAAAAACCACAAGATTTTTACGAATAGACTATAGAAAGCATATCACATAAAGGAGTTAAAATGGCAGAATTTACATTTGAAATCGAAGAACACTTACTCACCTTGTCTGAAAATGACAAAGGATGGACAAAAGAACTAAATCGCGTTAGCTTTAATGGTGCCCCTGCAAAGTTTGACATTCGCGCTTGGAGCCCAGACCATACCAAAATGGGCAAGGGAATTACTCTTACAAATGAAGAATTTCAGGTAATGGTCGATGCCTTTAAAGGGCAACAATAAAAAGAATCTTGAGTGCAACTCAAGATTCTTTTTTTAGGACACAATATAGTCACACAGAGAAGTTTTAGACAATTGAATAAAAGTCTCTCTAAACTCTTCAGGTGGTATTGGATTATCTTTACGAATCCAGACTTCAATGAAAGAGATTGCCATGGTCGTAATGATATAAGCGATGTCCTCTTTATTAAAATTATATTTCAGTTGGTAATTGACATTCTTTAGTACCCACTCTGAGTATGTTCCACGCAGAAATTCCTTCCAACATGGGTCGGCTTGTGTAGTATACAAGGTGTTAACAACTTCCCTTTTTTCGTATATGAGAGGAAGTATATGGTCTGCTAAAAAGCTGATAGGATCTCCATCATTGCTAGGGCAGTACTTATTAAAGACGTTAAAAATGTCCTGATTGGTCTCTTCGTGAATGTATTCGATAATATCTTCAAAGTTGTTAAAATGCTTTTGATAAATCGCTTGTCGTGAAATACCAGCTTCAGCAGCAATTTCAGTCATTGTAAAGGAACTACGCTGAGGATTTTTCTTAGCTAGTGTGATAAGAGCCCCAATGATTAGCTCACGAGTATTCTTTGCCATAGAATTACCTTTCTACTTATAATTATTTACAGTTATTTTTGAATGAAGAAAAATCAGAATGTTCAAGTTAATATAAACAATCAATGAACATTAAATTTTCTGAATCTTTTAGGTAGCTCTATTGTATCACAAATAATTTATAAAATATAGCTCAATCATTGAAAATGCGTTTTCTGAAAAGTATACAATTGCTAAGCATCCAAAATCAATGGAAGCTTATTTGGTTTGAATCGATTAGAATACTTTTCTACTTTGCATATCGTAAATAGCTGTAATTTGAAGAATAAAACGATTAATATTCATACTGGTATAAGAATAGTCGAGTATCTAAATAGTGTATAGTTGATTCTTAGAATGGAAATAGTCCAGAACAATTGTTCTGGACTATTCTTTTATCTTGAAAAATATGGAAGGCTTTTCAATCTTTCGAGTAGGGGACGACTAATGAAACTAATGGCAATAATCTTACCAAGATCAGGGAGGATAAAGGGAAGGACGCCAACAGCGAGTGCCTTGTCAAGTGGCATACCAGCAAGGAAGTGGAGGCTGAGAATACCTCCGACAAAGACGAGGGAGTCACCCAAGAGGTTGGCTAGGAAAATGCGAATGTAGCCACTTTTTTGATGGATGAGATAAGATGTAAGTCCAGCATAGACAAGGTCGAACCAAAGATAGCCTGCACTTGGGCCGACTAAAACGTGAAATCCAGCTCCTCCCCCTGCAAAAACAGGTAAACCAATGGCACCCAGCAAGAGATAGAGAGCTACAGATAGAACAGCTTCTCTGGGTCTAAAAACAGTAGCAATCAGACCAATCGCAAAGTTTTGCAAAGTGAAAGGTACAGGACCGATAGGGAGACTGATTTGTGCCAATACGGCGATGAGAGCTGCACCGATAGCAGGGATAGCATATATATGAGCTTTTTTCAAAACTGTTAACCTCTTTTCAAAATTATAGTAACTATTATACTAACTCAGAAAGAAAAGTCAACCTATTTTTGAAATCAAGGTAACAATTTTGTAACGGCCGATTTTACAAGTAAAAAGAGACCTCAAGAGGTCTCTTGCGATAATTAGCGCATGGTTACAAATTCTTCTGAAGCGGTTGGGTGGATAGCTACTGTAGCATCAAAGTCCGCCTTGGTTGCTCCCATCTTAATAGCAACAGCGAATCCTTGAATCATCTCATCCACTCCGTAACCAAGTCCGTGAAGTCCAACAACTTTTTCGTCAGCACCGGCGGTGATGAGTTTGAAGCGAGACTCTTGACGATGGCTTGTAACGGCTGAGTACATAGATGCAAAGCTTGACTTGTAGACTTTGATGTTATCTTGGCCGTATTCTTTGATAGCTTGATCTTCAGTTAAACCGACTGTTCCGATTGCTGGGTGGGAGAAGACAATAGTAGGGATAGTCGTGTAGTCCATCTTAGCATTTGTTTTCCCGTTGAAGATGCGTTCAGATAGGGTGCGTCCTGCCTTGATGGCTACTGGGGTCAGTTCCTTCTCACCAGTAACGTCTCCAAGGGCGTAGATGCCATCTACAACTGTATTTTGATACTCATCCACTTGGATAAATCCACGTTGGTTGAGTGTGACGCCAGCCTTTTCTAACTCCAGACCGTCTACATTTGGACGGCGACCAGTAGCCCAGATAACTTGGCTGGCAGTGTGACTAGAACCATCTTCGAAATGAATGGTAATACCTTGCTCCGTTTCTTCGAGCTTGACGGGTACCTTATGTGTGTGTAAAGGTAGACCTGTTTTTTCCATTTCATTGACAAGACCTTCAACGATGTAGCTGTCAAAACCACGCAAGGGACGATCACGACGGACAAACAAATCCGTTTTTACTCCTAGAGCGTGGAGAACACCTGCTAATTCAACGGCGATATAGCCAGCTCCAAGAATCGCAACAGAGTCAGGAAGTTGCTCCCAAGCAAAGACATCGTCTGAGCTGCCACCGAGTTCAGCTCCAGGAATAGTTGGGATGCTTGGACGAGCCCCAGTCGCAATCACGATATGCTTGGCACGAATCAATTCACCATTGACGCTGACTGTGTGGGAATCAACGAAATGAGCACGACCTTCAATCAAATCAACCCCATTGCGCTTGAAACTTCCATCATAAGATGAGCGGGCACGGTCGATGTAGGCTTCACGATTTTGACGAAGTTTTGCGAAATCAAATTGAACATCTGAACTTGTAAAACCATAGTCAGGGCCGTAGTGGTGGAAGCTTTCAGCGATTTGCGCTCCATACCACATGATTTTTTTAGGAACACAGCCGACATTGACGCAGGTTCCACCTAATTTTTTCTCTTCGATAACAGCAGCTTTAGCACCGTGTTCGCCAGCGCGGTTCATAGTGGCAATGCCGCCACTTCCTCCACCGATGGCGATGATATCATATTCTCTCATAGAAAACTCCTTATAGCTTTGATAGTCATATTCTATCGTTTTTATTTTTTGAATGCAAAAATCTGCTACGGTAAAAAAATTATAAAAACGCTTGCCAAATTCAAAAAGATATTGTATTATATATCTAGAACAATAACCCAATAAACGAATACCGAACGAAATAATGATCCTGAATTGTCATTGTTTCCATCTGAACTGTTATTGTTTGGGCTTGGTGTTTCTGATATAATGGTATTTGTAAGGCAAAAATATAAAGGAGCTTGAAAATGAAAAGAAATAAAAAGGCAAAAAAATGGCAATTATACACAGCGATTGGTATTGCCAGTGCTATTGTTATCGGTGCTGCGGGAATTTTGATTTTCAGACAACCTTCCCAGTCAGCAGTCAAGGATGAAACCTCTCATATCGTTACTGCTAAGGAAGGTTCCGTTGCTTCATCGGTTCTCTTGTCAGGTACGGTTACAGCAAAAAATGAACAATACGTTTATTTTGATGCTAGTAAGGGAGATTTAGATGAAATTCTCGTTTCGGTTGGAGACAAGGTCGAAGAAGGGCAAGCTTTGGTCAAATACAGCAGTGCGGATGCTCAAGCTGCCTATGATGCAGCAGATCGTGCAGTTGCAAAGGCAGACCGTCATATCGAGGAGTTAAACAAAGCTCGTGAAAATGCATCAGCTGCACCAGCTTCTCCACAGGTTCCAACAGAAGCTGGACTCCCAGAACAGGCGCAAGCAGCGACTTCTTCAGTATCTTCTATTGATTCTCAAATCAGTGATGCCAAGGATAATCGTGCAGATGCTGTGGCTCAGCTCAACAAGGCTCAAGCTCAGCTAGATGCTGCAACTGTCCTCAGTACACTAGAAGGGACTGTAGTTGAAGTCAATCGTAATGTTTCAAAATCACCAACGGGTAACAGCCAAGTGGTGGTACATGTTGTAAGTAATGAAAACTTGCAGGTCAAAGGGGAGTTGTCTGAATACAACCTTGCTAACCTTTCTGTAGGGCAAGAAGTTACCTTTACTTCGAAGGTTTACCAAGATAAGAGCTGGACAGGAAAAATCAGCTATATTTCTGATTATCCTAAAAACAACGGAGAAGCAGCAAATGCAGCCCTTGGAGGAAATACTGGATCTAAGTACCCTTATACTGTTGATGTGACTAGCGATATCGGTGAGTTAAAACAAGGCTTCTCAGTCAGTGTGGAAGTCAAAAACAAGAGTAAGGCCATCCTTGTTCCTTTAACAAGTGTTGTTACCGAAAATGACAAAAACTATGTCTGGCTCGTTGACGACCAGAAAAAAGCGAAGAAGGTAGAAGTTACTTTGGGGAATGCGGACGCAGACAACCAAGAAATTACTTCAGGTTTGACAGACGGAGCCAAGGTCATCAGTAATCCAACATCTTCCTTGGAAGAAGGAAAAGAGGTGAAGGCTGATGAAGAAACTAATTAGTCTAAAAAATATCTGTAGGAGTTATCGAAATGGTGACCAAGAACTGCAGGTCCTAAAAAATATTAACTTAGAAGTTCAAGAAGGTGAGTTTGTCGCCATTATGGGACCGTCCGGTTCTGGTAAGTCCACTTTGATGAATACTATCGGAATGTTGGATACACCAACCAGTGGAGAGTACTACCTTGAAGGGCAAGAAGTTGCAGGTCTTGGAGAGAAACAGCTTGCCAAGGTCCGCAACCAGCAAATCGGCTTTGTCTTTCAGCAGTTCTTTCTCTTGTCCAAACTCAATGCACTTCAAAACGTCGAATTGCCCTTGATTTACGCTGGAGTTTCAGCTTCAAAACGTCGAAAATTGGCTGAGGAATTTCTGGAAAAGGTTGAGCTAACAGAGCGCAGTCATCATTTGCCTTCCGAGTTATCAGGTGGTCAAAAGCAACGTGTAGCGATTGCGCGTGCCTTGGTAAATAATCCCTCTATTATCCTAGCAGACGAACCCACAGGAGCCTTGGATACCAAGACAGGAAATCAAATCATGCAACTGTTGGTGGAGTTAAACAAGGAAGGGAAGACCATTATCATGGTCACGCATGAGCCTGAGATTGCCGCCTATGCCAAACGCCAAATTGTCATTCGTGATGGGGTCATCTCATCAGACAGTGCTCAGGTAGAAAAGGAGGAAAACTAGATGCAGAATCTGAAATTTGCCTTTTCATCCATCATGGCCCATAAGATGCGTTCCTTCCTCACCATGATCGGGATTATCATCGGAGTTTCGTCTGTCGTCGTCATCATGGCTCTGGGAGACTCCATGTCTCGTCAGGTCAATAAAAACATGACCAAATCACAGAAGGATATCCATGTCTTTTTCTCTCCTATCAAAAGCAAGGACGGTTCCTTCACGCAGAAACAATCCGCTTTGACAGTCAGTGGGAGAGAAGAGGATGTTCATGTTGAACCACCAAAACCACTGGAGTCTTGGGTCAAGGAGGCTGCTAAACTTAAAGGAGTAGACAGTTACTATGTCACCAACTCGACCAACGTTACCCTATCTTATAAGGATAAAAAGGTTGAACGAGCGACTCTGACAGGCGGAAATAGCACCTACATGAACGCAGTTGAAAATGAAATCGTTGCGGGTAGAAGTCTAAGACCGCAAGACTACAAGGAATTTGCCAGTGTGATTTTGTTGGATGAAGAACTAGCCAAGAGCTTGTTTGATAGTCCAGAAGCTGCGGTTAATCAAGTCATCTCTGTCAATGAATTTAGTTACCGTGTGATTGGCGTTTATACAAGCAATGAAGCCAAAACTGCTAAAGCCTTTGGAATTGGTGGTCTTCCAATTACGACTAATATCTCTCTCGCAGCTAATTTTAATACTGATGAAATCTCGAATATCGTCTTTCGTGTCAATGATACTAGTCTAACGCAGACCTTGGGTCCAGAGTTGGCTCGAAAATTGACTGAGATTGCTGGTCTTCAGCAAGGGGAGTACCAAGTTGCGGATGCAACTGCCGCCTTCCAAGAGGTACAACAACTATTTGGTTTTATGACCACTGTTATCAGTGCCATTGCAGGAATCTCTCTCTTTGTCGGGGGAACTGGTGTTATGAATATCATGCTGGTTTCGGTGACAGAACGCACGCGTGAGATTGGTCTGCGGAAGGCTCTCGGAGCTACACGGGCTAATATCTTAGTACAGTTTTTAATTGAGTCCATGATCTTGACCTTGCTAGGTGGTGTCATCGGTCTTGGGATTGCTGCTGGAATGACCATGTTAGCCGGAGTACTGCTTCAAAACATGATTGCAGGTATCGAAGTTGGAGTTTCCCTCCCAATCGCTCTCTTTAGCTTGGCTGTGTCAGCTAGCGTTGGTATGATCTTCGGAGTCTTGCCGGCCAATAAAGCCTCTAAGCTTGATCCAATCGAAGCCCTTCGTTATGAATAAGATATAGAGCAGAAAAAACAAGATGGATAGTTGTCTGTCTTGTTTTTGTATGGATTTTCCTATCGAAAATCACTAAAAATATGATATAATGAAGTGTTAGAAAAACAGGTTTCATTAGCCTGGAAAGGAAATATTATGTCTGAAAAGAATTTTTATATTACAACACCGATTTACTATCCATCTGGTAAACTTCATATCGGTTCTGCCTACACAACTATCGCCTGTGATGTCTTAGCACGTTACAAACGCCTTATGGGCTACGATGTCTTTTATCTAACAGGTTTAGATGAGCATGGTCAAAAGATTCAACAAAAAGCAGAAGAAGCTGGGATTACACCACAAGCCTATGTTGATGGCATGGTAGTTGGAGTTAAAGAACTCTGGCAATTACTGGATATCTCATATGATAAATTTATCCGTACCACAGACGATTACCATGAAAAAGTGGTGGCTCAAGTCTTTGAACGTTTGCTTGCTCAAGATGACATCTACTTGGGAGAATACTCTGGTTGGTATTCAGTCTCAGATGAAGAATTCTTTACAGAAAGCCAGCTTGCGGAAGTCTTTCGTGATGAAGCTGGAAATGTGACGGGCGGTATCGCTCCATCAGGACATGAAGTGGAATGGGTTTCAGAAGAGTCTTATTTCCTTCGCCTCAGCAAATACCAAGACCGTTTGGTTGAATTTTTCAAATCACATCCTGACTTCATCACTCCTGATGGTCGTCTCAATGAAATGTTGAAAAACTTTATCGAGCCAGGTTTGGAAGATTTGGCAGTGTCTCGTACAACCTTTACCTGGGGTGTGCCAGTACCATCTAATCCAAAACACGTTGTCTATGTTTGGATCGATGCTCTTCTCAACTATGCGACTGCTCTTGGTTATGGTCAAGACGATCATACTAACTTTGACAAGTTCTGGAATGGAACAGTCTTCCACATGGTCGGAAAAGATATTCTCCGTTTCCACTCAATCTACTGGCCAATCCTTCTTATGATGTTGGATATCAAATTGCCAGACCGCTTGATTGCCCACGGTTGGTTTGTCATGAAAGACGGCAAGATGTCTAAGTCTAAAGGGAATGTCGTTTACCCTGAAATGCTGGTGGAACGCTATGGCCTCGATCCACTTCGTTACTACCTCATGCGTAGCCTTCCAGTTGGTTCAGACGGAACCTTCACTCCTGAGGACTATGTAGGTCGTATCAACTATGAATTGGCAAATGACCTAGGAAACCTCCTTAACCGTACGGTTTCCATGATCAACAAGTACTTTGATGGTCAAATTCCTGCCTATGTAGAGGGTGTAACAGAGTTTGATAATGCTCTTGCTGAGGTTGCAGAACAATCAATCGCAGATTACCATACACACATGGATGCAGTTGACTACCCACGTGCTCTGGAAGCAGTCTGGACTCTTATCTCTCGTACTAACAAATACATCGATGAGACAGCACCATGGGTCTTGGCCAAGGATGAAGCACTTCGTGATCAATTGGCAAGTGTTATGAGCCACTTGGCAGCTAGCCTTCGTGTCGTTGCTCACTTGATTGAACCGTTTATGATGGAAACCAGTCGCGCAGTCTTGACTCAGCTTGGTCTCGCAGAAGTTTCTAGCCTTGAGAACTTGAGCTTGGCTGACTTCCCAGCAGGTGTAACAGTAGTTGCTAAAGGAACACCAATCTTCCCACGTCTGGATATGGAAGAAGAAATTGCCTATATTAAGGAACAAATGGAAGGCAACAAACCAACCGTTGAAAAAGAATGGAATCCAGATGAAGTCGAACTCAAACTCAACAAGGAAGAAATCAAGTTTGAAGACTTCGATAAGGTTGAAATTCGTGTCGCAGAGGTCAAAGAAGTTTCTAAAGTGGAAGGTTCTGATAAGTTGCTCCAATTCCGCCTAGATGCTGGTGATGGTGAAGATCGTCAAATCCTCTCAGGAATTGCCAAATACTATCCAAACGAACAAGAATTGGTCGGCAAGAAAGTCCAAATCGTTGCCAACCTCAAACCACGCAAGATGATGAAAAAATATGTCAGCCAAGGGATGATTCTCTCAGCTGAACATGATGGACAATTAACCCTTCTCACAGTTGATCCAGCTGTACCAAACGGAAGTGTGATTGGGTAATAGCGAAAAACCAACGTGCCTAACGTTGGTTTTTCTTGTTATGTACGAGATTTTCTAAGAAGTGGTCCATCTCCTTTTGCGACCGGAGGACAATTACTTTATCAGGGTAGGTTTCTTGAACCCGTTGATAGCGTTCTTTAGCATTCTTTGTCCGTCCGTCCCAGAGAATCCATCTGATAAAGTCCCAGTCAAAGCGTTCAGGGCAACCTGCAGCCATACTTTCTCTGACCTTGCCTCGGTATGTGAGATACCGTTTAAAGGCTCGAAAGAGACAAGTCCATGGTGAAAAGTTGAGAAAGATAATTTGGTCAGCTTCCAGCATTCTTTCTTCATAGCAACACCAAGAGTAGTTGCCGTCGATGACCCAAGCTTCGTGCTTTGTGAGAAAGTTTTTCATCTCGGTCAACATCCATTCGCGGTCACTATCTTGCCAACCAGGTTGAAATTGGAGTGTGTCCATATGCAGTTTGGGGATGGAGTAGTAGTTTGACAACTTTTCAGCTAGAGTTGACTTGCCAGCTCCAGAATATCCGATGATTGCGATTTTCATTTTCTACCTTTTCTGATTAGAGGACAAAAAAACAGCCTCTATGGACTGTTTCTTATTTAGCAAGTTTAGCTGAAAGACGAGCTTTGTCGCGGCTTGCTTTGTTTTTATGAATCAAACCTTTAGTTTCTGCTTTGTCGATAGCTGAGCTAGCAGCACGGAAAAGTTCTTCAGAAGGGTTTGCTTCGAAAGCTTTGATAGCAGTACGCATAGCTGATTTTTGAGCTGAGTTTTTTTCGTTTTGTTTAACGTTCAATTCAGCGCGTTTGATAGCTGATTTAATGTTTGCCAATGTTCTTACCTCCATATTTACTAACTATACCATTATATATGAAAACTTAGGTTTTGACAAGGGGAAATTATTTTTTTAGGTAAATTTCATCGATTTCATGGTTTTTAGTCTTGTGGAGAATGACCTCGGCGCGATTCCTTGTCGGTTCGATATAGTTTTGTAGATTTGTGAGATTAATACTGGTCCAAACATGATGTGCAAAGGCTTCAACTTCTCCAATTGGCATTTGCGTAAAGCGGTGGTAGTAGCTGTTGGGATCATTTTGGGCAAAGCTGAGCAGTTTTAAGAAACGATCCAGATACCAACTTTCAATGTCCTCGACAGCAGCATCCACATAGATGGAGAAATCAAAGAAATCAGTGATGTAAAGGCGCTCATTTTGAGGATTTTGAAAGACATTAATCCCCTCGACAATGACAAAATCAGCAGCTTTGACACGTTGTTTCTCTCCAGGAACGATGTCATACACTTCATGAGAATAGACAGGAATATCGACATCTTGCCCATTCTTTAGGCGATCAAGAAAATTCAGCAAGGCTTCCATATCATAACTTTCAGGAAAACCTTTGCGATTTAAGATATCTTGGTCCATCAAGGTTTGATTGGGATAGAGAAAACCGTCAGTTGTCACTAGCTCTACAGTAGCATCCGGTAGAGTACGTGATAGAAGAATCTGAAGTAAGCGACTAGTAGTCGATTTGCCCACAGCAACACTTCCAGAAACCCCAATAATAAAAGGCTGAGATTTACTTTCGCGTTGAAGAAAAATTCCTTTTGAAAATGCCAAATCATCCTTAGTGCGCTTGTAAATGTGGATAAGATGGACTAGGGGAAGATAGACATCTGTTACGTCCTGTAGACTAATCTGGTCATTGAAACTCTTGATGGATTCTAATTCTTCCTCTGTCAAGGGAGGGGTTGTTTTGCGATGCAATGATTGCCAAGTCTGGCGACTGATTTTTTCAAAATGTAAAAATTCGTTGGTCATTTGTTTTCCCCTAGATATTTTGTTTATCATACCATAAAAAGCTAAAAAGATAAAGCGGTTTCTTGATGGTAGTAAGTCAATATTGTATAATAGAGGTAGATGGAGGTTGAATAATCTAATGATGAGATAGGGAATGGTTTCTGAAGACTTATCAGTTATTGAAAGTGGGCTTTTTGGTTCACAACTTATAGGAGGTGTGTCATGAAAATCTTAAAAAGTTATATATTGGAACTCTGTTTTATTTTAAGTTTTGCCTTACCTTTTATAAGGGGAGCGAATGCGGATAATGGTAGACGCTTTGTAGAAACCTATTACGGTTTTACCTTCTTAATGGATCATCTCCTTGTAACAGCTATCTTTATCTGTTCGCTCTTGATTGCCTGGCTAGTAAAAAAGCAGTGGACGAAATGGCTTGCTGCTGGTAGTTATCTATTTTTGATTTTGTGGATTGCTACAGAGGGTTATTTATTCCGTATGTCACTAGAAGATTTGATACGACTTTGGACAAGTTTGGAAATCTTGACACAAACTTATCAGTTGGGTTTTTATCTAAACATCATATTGGGAATCTTGTTGATAATAAAGTATTTTAAGGTTAAGAAATAGTAATAAAAATGCGCCTGATTGCAGACGAACTGTTTTTTCCTGACTATGATAATTTGTAGTTCCCGATAGATTGTAATGTATTTCTAATAATTGAAAGAGATTGAAGAAAAGGTTTTTTGACTAGGATTCTTCAGTCTTTTTCATTTGCTCATCACTTTGTAAACGATTTACAATTCAAGCCAAATTATGGTAAAATAGTTTTATGAGTAAAATGTATTATGCAGAAAATCCTGATGCTGCTCACGACATTCATGAGTTGAGAGTGAAGTTGTTGGGAGAAAACATGACCTTTTTGACGGATGCGGGTGTTTTTAGCAAGAAAATGGTTGACTTTGGGAGTCAGCTTTTATTGAAGTGTCTAGAGGTTAACAAAGGAGAAACGGTCCTTGATGTAGGCTGTGGATACGGGCCATTGGGTTTGTCATTGGCCAAGGCTTATGGAGCTCAGGCAACTATGGTCGATATCAATAATCGCGCTCTAGACTTAGCGCAACAAAATGCTGAACGTAATAAAGTAGAAGCAACGATTTTCCAATCCAATATCTATGAACAAGTTGAAGGGAAGTTTGACCATGTTATTTCCAATCCGCCGATTCGAGCGGGCAAACAGGTTGTTCATGAGATTATCGAAAAGAGCAGAGATTTCTTGAAAGACAGAGGAGATTTAACCATCGTCATTCAGAAAAAACAAGGAGCTCCAAGTGCTAAAAGTAAGATGGAAGACGTTTTTGGAAATTGTGAAATCGTAAAGAAAGATAAGGGATATTATATCCTTAGAAGTGTGAAAGAATGAGAGCAGTTGATTTAATTCAAAAGAAACGAGATGGTCAAGAACTGACTACGGCTGAAATCAAATGGTTGGTAGAAGGCTATGTGGCTGGAACTGTTCCAGACTATCAGATGTCTGCTTTTGCTATGGCTGTTTATTTTAAAGGAATGACCACACGTGAGATTTCTGATCTAACGATGAATATGGTCAAGACAGGTCAGGAGTTTGACTTGTCAGCTATTGATGGGGTTAAAGTTGATAAGCATTCGACTGGTGGTGTAGGTGATAAGGTGACTTTAATCTTGGCTCCCCTTGTTGCGAGTTTCGGTGTTCCCGTAGCTAAAATGAGTGGTCGTGGTCTTGGCCATACTGGTGGGACAATTGATAAATTGGAGTCCATTAAGGGTTATCAAGTTGAGCGAAGTCGAGAAGATTTCATTCGTCAGGTACAGGACATTGGTGTATCTGTCATTGGGCAGTCCGATCAGCTGGTTAAAGCAGATAAACTTCTCTATGCCCTCCGAGATGTGACCGCAACTGTCGACACGATTCCTTTGATTGCGAGTTCGGTGATGAGCAAGAAAATTGCTGCAGGAGCGGATGCCATTTTGCTAGACGTAACGGTCGGTGAGGGTGCCTTCATGAAGACGGTTGATGAGGCGCGCGAATTGGCTCAAACCATGGTGGATCTTGGTAAGGCTGTTGGTCGAAAGACAGTAGCAGTCATTACCGATATGAGTCAGCCCTTGGGAAGAGCTATTGGCAATCGTCTCGAAATCCTTGAGGCATTGGAGATTTTACAAGGGAAAGGCCGAGAAGATATTAGTCACTTTATCTGCGAGCTAGCTCAGATTATGCTTGGGTTGGCTGATATTGAGAAAACGATCGAGGAAATCCGTCAACACCTGGAAAATGGCCAAGCACTGGCTAAGTTTGAAGAAATGGTAGCAGCACAAGGTGGCGATTTAGAAGATCTCTATCGCCCAGTCAAAGTTGCCCATGTGCTGGAAATTCCAGCTCAAGATACAGGTGTTATTTCAGCCCTTCCAGCTATGGAATTTGGGCTCTATGTCATGAGACTAGGAGCTGGTCGTGCAGTCAAGTCTGATGACTTGGACTATGAAACAGGGATTGTTTTTGAAAAGAAAGTTGGAGACTCCGTTCAAAAAGGAGAAATTGTTGCAAAAGTTTATACAAATGGAAAAATTTCTTCTGAACTAGTTACAGAATTTCAAAAATATGTTAAAATAAATGATGGAGTGCAAAGTTTACGAGAAATTATAGAAATTATCTCATAAAACCAGGGAGAATCCGAATATGAAGTTAAATAAATATATTGATCATACGCTTTTAAAGCAAGATGCAAGTCAAGAACAAATTGATCGTTTGCTATCTGAAGCGCGTGAGTATGACTTTGCCAGCGTTTGTGTCAATCCCACATGGGTTAAACATGCGAAAACAGGGCTTGATGGCTCAGATGTAAAAGTTTGTACAGTAATAGGTTTTCCTTTGGGAGCAACAACTTCAGCTGTGAAAGCTTTTGAAACAAAAGAAGCTGTTCAAAACGGTGCGGATGAGATTGATATGGTTATCAATGTTGGTGCCCTCAAATCAGGCAATCTGGATTTGGTTGAATCGGACATCCGTGCTGTCGTAGAAGCAAGTGGTGACAAGTTGGTTAAGGTCATTATTGAAGCTTGCTTGTTGACAGACGATGAAAAGGTTGTGGCTTGCCAATTATCCCAGAAAGCAGGCGCTGACTTTGTCAAAACATCAACTGGATTTTCAACTGGTGGTGCCACTATAGAGGATGTTCAGTTGATGCGTAAAACAGTCGGGCCAGATATGGGAGTTAAGGCAGCTGGTGGAGCTCGTTCATATGCAGATGCTGTCGCTTTTGTGGAAGCAGGCGCTACCCGTATCGGAACATCTGCTGGTGTAACAATCTTAAAAGGAGAATTAGCAGATGGCGACTACTGAGTTGATTGAACTAGCAATTGAAACCAGCAAACAAGCCTATGTCCCCTATTCTCACTTTCCTATCGGAGCTGTTTTAGTAGCCAAGGATGGTAGTATTTATACGGGTGTAAACATCGAGAATGCTAGCTATCCCTTGACTAATTGTGGAGAGCGTACTGCTATTTTTAAAGCAGTTTCGGAAGGGCAACGGGAGTTTTCAGAGTTGATTGTCTACGGACAAACTGAAAAACCCATCTCGCCATGTGGTGCTTGTCGCCAGGTCATGGTTGAATTTTTTGAACAAGATCTAAAAGTGACTTTAGTCGCTAAAGATAAATCGACGGTCGAGATGACGGTCGGGGAGTTACTTCCATACTCATTTACAGACTTAAATTAGTCTGGGCCACTCTTATAGTGGCTGTGGTCTGTGTGACCAAACAATCCATACTTGCAACATCGTTGCACATCTTATTTAGGAGGTTCAGTAATGAACAAGAAACAATGGCTAGGCCTTGGTCTAGTTGCAGTAGCAGCAGTTGGACTTGCTGCATGTGGTAACCGCTCTTCTCGTAACGCAGCTTCATCTTCATCAGAAATGAAGACCAAAGCAGCAATCGTAACAGATACTGGTGGTGTTGATGATAAATCATTTAACCAATCAGCTTGGGAAGGTTTGCAAGACTGGGGTAAAGAACACAATCTTTCTAAAGATAAAGGTTATACTTACTTCCAATCAACAAGCGAAGCAGACTATGCTAACAACTTGCAACAAGCGGCTGGAAGTTACAACCTGATCTTCGGTGTTGGTTTTGCCCTTCACAATGCAGTTGAGGAAGCAGCAAAAGACCACTCTGACCTAAACTATGTCTTGATTGATGATGTGATTGAAGGTCAAAAGAATGTTGCGAGCGTAAGATTTGCAGATAATGAAGCAGCTTACCTTGCTGGTGTTGCAGCAGCGAAAACTACGAAAACAAAACAAGTTGGTTTTGTAGGTGGTATTGAATCTGAAGTTATTTCACGTTTTGCAGCTGGATTCAAAGCTGGTGTTGAATCAGTAGACCCATCTATCAAAGTCCAAGTTGACTATGCTGGTTCATTTGGTGATGCTGCCAAAGGTAAAACAATTGCAGCAGCTCAATATGCTGCCGGTGCAGACGTTGTCTACCAAGCAGCTGGTGGTACAGGTGCTGGTGTCTTTGCTGAAGCAAAATCATTGAACGAAAACAAAAATGAAAACGAAAAAGTTTGGGTTATCGGTGTAGACCGTGACCAAGCAGCAGAAGGTAAATACACTTCTAAAGATGGTAAAGAATCTAACTTCGTTCTTGTATCTACATTGAAACAAGTTGGTACAACTGTAAAAGATATTGCCAACAAAACAGAAAAAGGTGAATTCCCTGGTGGACAAGTGATTGTTTACTCATTGAAAGATAAAGGGGTTGAGCTAGCAGTAACAAACCTTTCAGAAGAAGGTAAAAAAGCTGTTGAAGATGCAAAAGCTAAAATCCTTGACGGAAGCGTAAAAGTTCCTGAAAAATAATGGATAAAAGTCATTTCTTAGGAAGCGGCCATTGGTCGCTTCTTTAAGAATTGAGGCAATTTTTGTCTCAATAGAGCTTGTTAATGTGATTAGCAGGTTTTATTGAAATAAAATAAACCTCTGAAAGGAAGAGCATATGGCACACGAAAATGTCATTGAGATGCGGGATATTACCAAGGTGTTTGGTGAATTTGTAGCAAACGACAAAATCAACTTGCAACTGCGAAAAGGTGAAATCCATGCACTTTTAGGAGAAAATGGAGCGGGTAAATCCACTCTGATGAATATGCTGGCAGGACTTCTTGAACCAACGAGCGGTGAAATTGTGGTGAATGGTCAAGTTGTAAAACTAGACTCACCATCTAAAGCCGCTGGTCTTGGAATTGGGATGGTTCACCAACATTTTATGTTGGTTGAGGCTTTTACAGTAGCTGAGAATATCATTTTAGGGAGTGAAATCACTAAAAATGGTGTTCTAGATATAGCTGGTGCTACTAAAGAAATCAAGGCTCTTTCTGAACGTTATGGTTTGGCAGTAGATCCAGCTGCTAAGGTGGCGGATATTTCCGTTGGTGCCCAACAACGTGTAGAGATCTTGAAAACACTCTATCGTGGTGCTGATATCCTTATCTTTGACGAACCTACAGCCGTATTGACTCCTTCAGAGATTGATGAGTTGATGGCAATCATGAAAAACCTTGTCAAAGAAGGGAAGTCCATTATTTTGATTACCCATAAACTGGATGAGATTCGTGCGGTATCGAATCGAGTGACGGTTATCCGTCGTGGGAAATCAATCCAGACAGTTGAAATCGCAGGGGCAACAAATGCGGACTTGGCAGAAATGATGGTTGGACGCTCAGTCTCCTTTAAAACGGAAAAACAAGCACCACAACCCAAAGAAGTGGTCTTGTCTATCAAAGACTTGGTTGTCAATGAAAACCGCGGTGTACCAGCTGTGAAGAATCTTTCTTTGGATGTTCGTGCTGGTGAAATTGTTGGTATTGCAGGTATTGATGGCAATGGTCAGTCTGAACTCATTCAAGCCATTACTGGTCTTCGTAAGGTTGAGTCAGGTAGCGTTGAATTAAAAGGCAAATCAATCGTGGGGATGCATCCTCGACAAATTACAGAACTAAGCGTGGGGCACGTTCCTGAGGACCGTCACCGTGATGGCTTGATTTTGGAGATGATGATTTCAGAAAATATCGCTCTTCAAACCTACTACAAAGAACCACTCAGCAAAAATGGCATCTTGAACTATGCCAATATCACTTCACATGCCAAGAAATTGATGGAAGAATTTGACGTCCGTGCGGCAAGCGAATTTGTTCCAGCGGCAGCTCTTTCAGGAGGAAATCAACAAAAAGCGATTATCGCTCGTGAGATTGATCGAGATCCTGATCTCCTTATCGTCAGCCAGCCAACTCGTGGTTTGGATGTCGGTGCCATTGAATATATCCACAAACGTTTGATTGAAGAACGTGATAACGGGAAGGCTGTCCTTGTTGTCAGCTTTGAATTGGATGAGATTTTAAATGTCTCAGACCGAATTGCTGTTATTCACGATGGTAAAATTCAAGGTATTGTATCGCCAGAAACAACTAACAAACAAGAACTTGGTGTCTTGATGGCAGGTGGAAACTTGGGAAAGGAGAAGAGTGATGTCTAAAAAATTACAACAAATTTCGGTTCCCTTGATTTCCGTATTCTTAGGAATCTTGCTCGGAGCCATTGTCATGTGGATCTTCGGATATGATGCTATCTGGGGTTATGAGGAGTTGTTCTATACAGCTTTCGGTAGTCTTCGTGGAGTTGGTGAAATTTTCCGTGCCATGGGTCCTCTTGTCTTGATAGGTCTTGGTTTTGCAGTTGCCAGCCGTGCAGGTTTCTTTAACGTTGGGCTTCCTGGTCAGGCTCTTGCGGGTTGGATCCTCAGTGGTTGGTTTGCCTTGTCAAATCCAGATATGCCTCGTCTCGTTTTGATTCCATTAACAGTGATCATTGCTTTGATCGCAGGTGGAATTGTTGGTGCGATTCCAGGTATCCTCAGAGCCTATCTCGGTACGTCAGAGGTTATCGTGACCATCATGATGAACTACATTGTATTGTATGTGGGAAATGCTTTTATTCATGCCTTTCCTAAAGATATTATGCAAAGTACAGATTCAACGATTCGTGTTAGTGCCAATGCTACATACCAGACACCATGGTTATCAGAGTTGACTGGAAATTCTCGTATGAATATCGGAATCTTCTTTGCAATCATTGCTGTTTGTGTGATTTGGTTCTTGCTCAAGAAAACGACTCTCGGTTTTGAAATTCGTGCAGTTGGTCTTAACCCCCATGCTTCAGAGTACGCTGGTATTTCAGCAAAACGTACAATCATTCTATCAATGATTATCTCTGGTGCTCTGGCTGGTCTTGGTGGAGCGGTCGAAGGTCTTGGTACCTTCCAAAACGTTTACGTTCAGGGATCATCATTAGCTATCGGATTTAACGGGATGGCAGTTAGTTTGCTTGCTGGAAATTCACCAATTGGAATTCTCTTTGCAGCCTTCTTATTTGGTGTTCTACAAGTTGGTGCACCAGGTATGAACGCAGCACAAGTTCCGTCTGAGCTTGTTAGCATTGTAACAGCGTCTATTATCTTCTTTGTCAGTGTTCACTACATTATCGAACGCTTTGTCAAACCTAAAAAACAAGTTAAAGGAGGTAAGTAAGGATGTCTATTACAACATTACTCACCCTCTTGGTCTCTTCTATGCTAATTTATTCAGCACCACTTATTTTTACGAGTATCGGAGGAGTTTTCTCTGAACGTGGTGGTGTCGTTAACGTCGGTCTTGAAGGAATTATGGTTATGGGAGCCTTTTCTGGGGTTGTCTTTAACCTTGAGTTTGCAGAACAACTTGGAGCAGCGACTCCTTGGATTTCCTTGTTAGTTGCTGGTGTCGTGGGAGCTATTTTCTCCCTCATCCATGCAGTCGCTACAGTTCATTTCCGTGCGGACCATGTTGTCAGTGGTACAGTATTGAACTTGATGGCTCCTGCCCTAGCGGTTTTCTTGGTTAAAGTTCTTTATAACAAAGGGCAAACGGATAACTTAAGCCAGACTTTTGGACGTTTTGATTTCCCGGTTTTGGCTGATATCCCAGTGATTGGAGATATCTTCTTCAAGTCTACTAGTCTACTAGGTTATATAGCGATTGCCTTCTCTTTCCTTGCTTGGTTTATTCTCTTTAAGACACGCTTTGGTCTTCGCCTTCGCTCTGTCGGTGAACACCCTCAAGCAGCGGATACCTTGGGGATCAATGTCTACATGATGAGATATTTAGGGGTTATTATTTCAGGTTTCCTTGGGGGAATTGGGGGAGCGATTTATGCTCAATCCATTTCAGTAAACTTCTCAGTGACAACTATTGTCGGTCCTGGATTTATCGCCCTTGCTGCGATGATCTTTGGTAAATGGAACCCAATTGGTGCTATGCTTTCTAGTCTCTTCTTTGGACTTTCACAAAGTTTGGCAGTTATCGGTTCTCAATTGCCTTTCCTACAAGGAGTGCCAGCGGTTTACCTTCAAATCGCGCCTTATGTCTTGACCATTCTTGTCTTGGCAGCCTTCTTTGGAAAAGCAGTTGCACCTAAGGCAGACGGTATCAACTACATCAAGTCAAAATAAGCATACAAAAAAACGTCAGTTTAAACTGGCGTTTTATTTTTTAGGATTTTGATGGGTTAAGTTTAGTCCCCAAGGAACGAGGTTTTCAGTTTTGTTTTTGATACGTGTGATATTATCCTTGTGACGAATGATAATCAAGCTAGCAAGTGCTAGGATAATTAAAATGAAGAGAGGGTCATAGCTGTTTAGGATAAAACCAAATAGTGGAAATAGGAGAACTCCGATAACGGCTGCGATAGAAGCAGTAACACTAGACAGTGAAATCATACTGCCTAGATAGAGGGTTCCAAAGAATACGATTGCCAGGTAGAGACAGAAGACAGGCGCAAATCCGAAAATAACTCCAGCGCTTGTTGCGACAGCCTTGCCCCCTTTAAACCCTGCAAAGATAGGAAAGGTATGTCCAATTACGGCCAAAAGTCCAAAGACGAGAGGTGATACACCTTGTTGGTGGAAAAGAATAGGAAGTAGAGTAGCCAAGGTCCCTTTAAAGAAGTCAATCACAAAGGTTGCCATACCCGCTTTTTTACCTAAAATTCGGAAAGTATTGGTTGTTCCGGTGTTTCCAGAACCATGTTCACGCAGATTTGTTTGAAAGAAAACTTGTCCAATCCATAGACCAGACGGAATCGAACCTAGCAGATAAGCTAAAATTAATAATACAAATGTCATCATGTACCTATTATACCATGAAATGATATAGAAAGTCAGAGAATATCCTGTGAAATTGTGACAGCTGAATGGGAAAAACTTTGCAAAATCGCTAGAAAACCTGTAAAATAGAAAAGATGAACAAATAGGAGGTTCCTTGTGTCAAAAAAGGAAATCAATATTAATAACTACAATGATGACGCCATTCAGGTGCTAGAAGGGTTGGATGCGGTCCGTAAACGTCCAGGGATGTATATCGGATCGACCGACGGTGCTGGTCTCCATCACCTAGTCTGGGAAATTGTGGACAATGCTGTCGATGAAGCCTTGTCTGGATTTGGTGACCGCATTGATGTGACCATCAATAAAGACGGCAGTCTAACGGTTCAAGACCATGGTCGAGGGATGCCGACCGGGATGCACGCCATGGGAATTCCAACCGTTGAGGTTATCTTTACCATTCTCCATGCCGGAGGGAAATTCGGTCAAGGTGGCTATAAGACATCTGGAGGTCTCCACGGGGTGGGTTCTTCAGTCGTTAATGCCCTATCAAGCTGGTTAGAAGTTGAAATTACTCGTGACGGTACAGTCTACAAGCAACGTTTTGAAAATGGCGGGAAACCCGTCACAACCTTGAAGAAAATTGGTACAGCACCCAAGTCTAAGACAGGTACTAAAGTCACTTTCATGCCTGACGCGACGATTTTCTCTACGACTGACTTCAAATACAATACCATTTCAGAACGACTCAATGAGTCAGCCTTTCTCTTAAAAAATGTGACCTTGTCTCTGACAGACAAACGAACAGATGAAGCAATCGAATTTCATTATGAGAACGGGGTACAAGACTTTGTTTCTTACCTCAATGAAGACAAGGAAACCTTGACACCGGTTCTATACTTTGAAGGGGAAGAAAATGGTTTCCAAATAGAAGTAGCCCTCCAGTACAATGATGGATTTTCAGATAACATCTTGTCCTTTGTTAATAACGTTCGTACCAAGGATGGTGGAACGCACGAGACAGGACTCAAGTCCGCCATTACCAAGGTTATGAATGACTATGCGCGTAAGACGGGACTTCTCAAGGAAAAAGATAAAAACCTTGAAGGGTCGGACTACCGTGAGGGACTAGCAGCCGTTCTTTCTATTCTGGTTCCTGAAGAGCACCTTCAGTTTGAAGGACAGACTAAGGACAAACTAGGCAGTCCACTGGCTCGCCCGATTGTTGATAGCATTGTCGCAGAAAAATTAACTTTCTTCCTCATGGAAAATGGAGAACTAGCTTCCAATCTCATCCGCAAGGCTATCAAGGCTCGTGACGCTCGTGAAGCAGCACGTAAAGCGCGTGATGAGAGCCGAAATGGCAAAAAAAATAAAAAAGACAAGGGCTTGTTATCTGGAAAATTGACTCCAGCCCAGTCTAAAAACCCTGCCAAGAATGAACTCTACCTAGTTGAGGGGGACTCTGCGGGTGGTTCTGCCAAGCAAGGCCGTGACCGTAAGTTCCAGGCTATCTTGCCCCTTCGAGGTAAGGTTATTAATACAGCCAAGGCTAAGATGGCAGATATCCTCAAAAATGAAGAAATCAACACCATGATTTATACCATCGGTGCGGGAGTGGGTGCAGACTTCTCCCTTGAAGATGCCAACTATGACAAGATCATTATCATGACCGATGCCGATACCGACGGTGCCCATATTCAGACTCTTCTTTTAACATTCTTCTACCGTTACATGCGTCCGCTAGTTGAGGCAGGACATGTCTATATCGCCCTTCCGCCTCTTTACAAGATGTCCAAAGGCAAAGGCAAGAAAGAAGAAGTGGCCTACGCTTGGACGGACGGAGAGCTAGAAGAACTCCGTAAGCAGTTCGGTAAAGGGGCTACCCTCCAACGCTACAAAGGTCTTGGTGAGATGAATGCGGACCAACTTTGGGAAACAACTATGAATCCGGAAACTCGTACACTCATCCGTGTTACGATTGAAGACCTAGCCCGCGCAGAACGTCGCGTCAATGTCCTCATGGGTGACAAGGTTGAACCACGCCGTAAGTGGATTGAAGACAATGTCAAGTTTACGCTGGAGGAGAGTGGGGAGATGGTGTTTTAGGGGGAAGAATGTATGGATAAACAAAAATTGATATCTTTTTTCTTTGATTTTACTGGGATGGATTTGGACAAGCTTTTAGAGGGGCTGGGAATAGATGAAAAACTTGAAACCCAAAAAATTCAAAATGCAGTAAACGATTTTGAAAAATATATATTCAAGAGACATGCCGAAAATCCGAGTTATGATGGTATGGCCAAAGTCTGGAAGGAAAATCAAGTTTTTGAAGAGCTTATAAAAATTCGGTATACATTGAACAGTGAATATAAAGGTTATGAAGATTTCAAAAATCATCTCAAATCAATGTTTAGTAGTCAAGACTTTAATTCTGTTCTATTTTTTGAAGTGATGGATGAATTTGAAAAATGTTTGTCTGATACGATACTTGATCTTTCAACACTCTCAAAATCTGATGTTGCGCTACATAAAAAATTGCATGAAGATACTAGGGGTGAAATCGCTAGTTTGTCAGAACAAAGTAGCAAGCAACATCAGGAACTTTTAGAGGTGATTAAACAAGTGCAGAGTCCGGATGTTTCAGATTTTGATTGGTATTTTGAAGCTGTCGAGTTAGAAGGTCGTTCTGTTAACTGTTATGAATTAAAATCTCAGTATAAAGATTTAGTATTGAAGGATGTCAAATTTTGGTATGTCAATAAGTTGTGGAAAGAGACACTTGAAGGTGAAATTGACCGAGCTTTAACATGGATTGGATTTATTGAAGATAACATAAAGATTATAGATGAGTTTTCTGAAATGGGTATGCTAAAAATCTTAGGAGATAAATATGTTACCTTGTATCAAAAATCTAATTATCAGACTATGAAAGCATACTTAGAACGTTTAAATTTCAGAGAGCACTATATACAAAGTAAAGCTATTTTTGAAGATCTGTTTTCCGATGGAGCCTCATATAAATGGATTGTGACGAACAAAGCCGAAATAGGGGATATTAAAGTTGGGAGTAAGCTTTCTAATACAGATGTAGAGGGTTTCAAAAAATTCTATACTCTTGATTGTGTTGGCGGACCAGCACAATTGGTGAATGACTTTTTCTATGAAGGGAAAAGTCTTCTAGTTATTGAAGGAACTTTTAAAGGTAATAAAATTTATACTGTATTTGAATTTACGACTTCAGGTCAGGCTAATACAAGAAATTTAATTCCGAGCAGAGCTCAATCGTTATCCGATGAAGATGATAAAATAATTGAATTAATAGAAAATTCAATTAAAAAAGGTCTGGATTATGATTTGAATAAGTTTATTGATTATAGTAGTCTATCCAAGATGAAGCACTACTTTATTGAACCTTTAGATTAAAAACTTTTTATATATCCTAGTATTTCACCCCAAAACAAGAAATCCCACCTGAAGAATATCTTGTCTGGAGGGAAATAACCCAAATCACACATGTGTGTTTTGAGTTATTGGAGTAAAATACGAATATTTAGATATGTTCGGAATTATTTTAGATCAAAAACTTAAAAACACATCATTGAAAGAGGTGTTTTATGAAAAAAGGATATGGAATCACGAGTTTAGCTGTACGTAATTTATAAAACAACGAATTCTTTCAACTTATATCTGAGAGCAAGGACGAGTTGGGGGCTTTTACAAAAGCCAATAAGTCTGAGTAGGTTTACGCAGCGAAGCTTGGGGATATGGAGAAACTTCTTGAGACCTTGCAAGCTGGTTTGCACCGTTCCAAGGCCAGTCAAACGGTGGCTAGTCTGGAAGTGTCTGATCGTGAGTGTGATGATGCGCTTTCTACATTGACTGGTTTGGTCAAGGCTTTCTCTCGTGTCAAAGAGGCAGGTAGAAAGGAAGCTTACGACAAACTCAGCAAACTTTTCAAACATTATGCTGGGCTAACGAGTATGAGCTACGAAAAAGAGACAGAAGCTATTAACCATTTGCTCAAGGAGCTAAAAGCTACTGACTACCAAACTGCCCTTTCAATCCTGCATTTGACAACTCATGTAGAAACTTTAACAAAGGCGCAGGCTCAGTTTGAAAAAGCCTATAAGTAGCGCTTGGCTGAGCAAAAAGGCAAGGCACCTAGTCAAAACAAGGAAGTCCGTGCAAAACTACAAGAAATCTATGACTTCCTTGTGGATCTTATTGCAATCAACGCCTACGCTTATCCTGAAAGAACTCACGTGGTCAATCTCCGCGACCCCCTCAACACCATCCGCAGCCGCTACAAAAAACGCAAACCTGCTATGAAGGTAACGGAAGCAGTGGGGAGTGTTAATTAAGTCTGACAGATTTGGAGGAATAGAAAATGATAATCAGACCTGCAAGCACAAAAGATTGTCAAGCTATTTATTCCCTTTATCAAAATGAAAAATGGCTTTCTTTTACAGAGGAAAAAGTAAAATCATTATTTTCAACAAATCTGTCCCATTACTTGGTGCTTGAAGAGGACCAGAAAATCCTTGGCTTTGCACGCTACTTGACAGATGAAGTCATGACGACCTTTTTAGCTGAGATTATCATTGATAAAGCCTATCGCGGAAAAGGATTGGGACGGCGATTGATTGCTGAAATTCATCAAAAACATCCTTTGACTCGCATTGAATTAATATCAGAAGCGGATGGATTTTATCAGACAGTAGGTTTTAAACCTGTGGGAGCAGGACTTAGAAAATCTATCTAAATGAAAGGAGTTGTATTTATGACGTTTGACAATAAACTTGGTCTGATGGATTCGCTTGAACTAGCCAAGATGGAAGAAAAAATCAGCAAAACCCGAGCGAAAGAGCTTTTTGAAAAGTAGCTTCTGGACGATAAAGCAGCTGGCACCTATGCGACTCTGGCCGTTATTCATGGCTTCTTATTTAAAGAAATCTATGACTTCGCCGACCAGATTAGGACAGTCAATCTCGCCAAAGGGAATGTTCGCTTTGCGCCTGTCATGTATCTAGCAGCTTCCTTGGAAAATATTGACAGGATGCCTCAGCAGACCTTTGAGCAGATTGTCGAAAAGTACCTTGAGCTAAATATCGCCCACCCTTTTTGAGAAGGAAACGGAAGAAGTATGAGGCTCTGGCAGGATCATCTCCTCAAGGCTGAGCTGGGGCAAGTCGTGGACTGGTCTCACGTGGACAAGGAAGATTACCTCCTAGCCACGAAGCGTAGCGCGGTATCGACTGGCAAACTCAAGTATCTCCTCCTCAATAATTTGACGGATGACCTTACTCAGACCCGTTTCTTTAAGGGTATAACCTATACCAGACAGGGGAGTTGTAAAATTCAAGTAAAGGTGATGATTATCTTTTGTAGGTAAACAATCGCTAAAACTATTGGAGGTGCGGTATTGATTACGTTATTAATGTTGCCTTTTTTCCTTGTTCTCCTAGCCATTTTTGGAATTATATATGATTTAATGACCAATAAAGGTAGAAAAGAGTGTGCTCGCACAGTATCCTTGTTTATATTGAACATCCTCACTATTGGTATCTGTCTATTAGATTTACCAATGGAAAGTAAACCATACTCAGGAATAGGGTTTATCTTATTTTATGCACTTGCGTTCACCCCTTTGATGATTGTTTTTTCACTATATACTCTCTATCGGATTGGAAAACATTATAGGTATTTTAAGAGTAAGTTTGCTATAACACTCCTATTCAATGCTATTTTACTTTTCCTTCTTTCATTAGTAAATACTTTTGTATTATGGAGAAGCTTTCAAATATATCATAGAAACGATATGAATTTGTTTTATTTTATTTTAATCGTTTTAGGGATTTGTTCAACTATCCAATTGATAGTCGGCGAACTTGAGATGAAAAGAATACGAGGCATCCAAAAACAAGAGGAGCAAGACGGCAATGAAAAATAATTCTATAAAAGATATGTGCAGACAACATAGAAGTCAAGCGCAAATGCTGAGATTAATTTTACAAACCGCAAAAAGTCTAAAAGTCGAGGCTGTCGCTATGTCCGGTTCACGAACTGATACAAAAGCACCAAAAGACGAGTTTCAAGACTATGATGTTGTTTATGTCGTGGACGACTTAGATAATTTGACGAGTGACCTTGCTTGGTTGGACCAGTTTGGCACACGTATCATTGAGCAACATAATATCCTAGGCAACCGTCGTCTCTATCTTATGCTCTTTGAAGATGGCAATCGGATTGATTTGACGCTCTGCCCCAAAGACCACATCCAAGAGTGGGTGGATAGTGAAGCTGATTACACAGTATTGAAAGATGAGAAAGGCTTGTTTGAGTCCTATACTACAAGTCCTCAACGTTACTGGACGAATCCAGCTAGCCCGATTGATTTTGAAAAAGCCTGCAATGAATTTTGGTGGGTTTCCGCCTATGTGGTCAAGGGAATCTGTCGCAAGCAAGTCATTTATGCAATGGACCATCTCTACGGTATTTGCCAGCAAGAACTCTTGAAAATCTTAGCTTGGCAGGTTGCAAGTGATAATGGAACAGTCGATATCGGCAAGAACTACAAGTATCTTTTCCAGTATTTACCTGCAGAGAAGGAGAAGGAATTCTCAAATCTGCTTGATTTTTCAAGTGTAGAGAAACTTACTCAGTCCTTATTTGCTACCATGGAACTTTTCCACCAAGAGGCTCAATTCCTTGCTCACAAGATGGGATTTGACTATGATATGGAAGTAGCTGAGAAGATGATTGAGTATGCTGAGGAGAGACTGATTAATCGCTAACTAAATAAAGACCTTAATTTAAAAGATTAACCTACAGAAAGGATAGTTTGGTTATTTATCGTAACTGAACACGGTACTAATTTCCGTAAAATGTCCTTTATTCTACAAAACCTACTCTATATTCTTTGAAAGGAGTTGAACACGCCCTAAATGCTGTGTGAAAAAGATAAATTCTCTTACGAGCATCGCTCGCTTTAAGAATTTCCTATTTTCACTTTGCATTTTACGGGCTTAGTATCCTATGTCTAACATTCAAAACATGTCCCTAGAGGACATCATGGGAGAGCGCTTTGGTCGCTACTCCAAGTATATTATTCAAGACCGGGCTTTGCCAGATATTCGTGATGGATTGAAGCCGGTTCAGCGTCGCATTCTTTATTCGATGAATAAGGATGGCAATACCTTTGACAAGAGCTACCGTAAGTCTGCCAAGTCTGTCGGTAACATCATGGGGAATTTCCACCCACACGGTGACAGTTCCATCTATGATGCCATGGTCCGTATGTCGCAGGACTGGAAAAATCGTGAGATTCTAGTTGAAATGCACGGTAATAACGGTTCTATGGACGGAGATCCGCCAGCGGCAATGCGTTATACCGAGGCGCGTTTGTCTGAGATTGCTGGTTATCTTCTTCAAGATATCGAGAAGAAGACAGTTTCCTTTGCTTGGAACTTTGACGATACCGAGAAAGAGCCAACTGTTTTGCCAGCAGCCTTTCCAAACCTCTTGGTCAATGGTTCGACTGGGATTTCGGCTGGTTATGCTACGGATATTCCACCACATAATTTGGCCGAAGTTATCGATGCGACAGTCTACATGATTGACCATCCAACTGCCAAGGTGGATAAGTTGATGGAATTCTTGCCTGGCCCAGACTTCCCGACTGGAGGGATTATCCAAGGCCGTGACGAAATCAAGAAAGCCTACGAAACTGGGAAAGGGCGCGTGGTTGTTCGTTCCAAGACTGAGATTGAAAAGCTAAAAGGTGGTAAGGAACAAATCGTTATCACTGAGATTCCTTATGAAATCAATAAGGCCAATCTGGTCAAGAAAATCGATGATGTTCGTGTCAATAACAAGGTAGCTGGTATTGCTGAGGTTCGTGATGAGTCTGACCGTGATGGTCTTCGTATCGCTATCGAACTCAAGAAAGACGCCAATACCGAGCTTGTTCTTAACTATCTCTTCAAGTACACAGACCTGCAAATCAATTACAACTTCAACATGGTGGCGATTGACAATTTCACTCCTCGTCAGGTTGGAATTGTGCCAATCTTGTCTAGCTACATCGCCCACCGTCGCGAAGTGATTTTGGCACGTTCCCGCTTTGACAAGGAAAAGGCTGAGAAGCGTCTCCATATCGTCGAAGGTTTGATTCGCGTGATTTCGATTTTGGACGAAGTTATTGCCCTTATCCGTGCTTCTGAAAATAAGGCTGATGCTAAGGAAAATCTCAAGGTTAGCTATGAATTCACAGAGGAGCAGGCAGAGGCTATCGTAACCTTGCAATTGTATCGTTTGACCAATACAGACGTGGTTGTCTTGCAGGAAGAAGAAGCAGAGCTTCGTGAAAAAATTGCCATGCTTGCGGCCATTATCGGTGATGAACGGACCATGTACAATCTCATGAAGAAAGAGCTTCGTGAGGTCAAGAAGAAATTTGCGACTTCACGTTTGAGTACTTTAGAAGATACAGCAAAAGTCATCGAGATTGATACAGCTAGCTTGATCGCAGAAGAAGATACCTACGTTAGTGTGACCAAGGCTGGCTATATCAAACGTACCAGCCCACGTTCCTTTGCTGCTTCAACGCTAGAAGAAATTGGCAAACGTGATGATGATCGTTTGATTTTTGTGCAATCTGCCAAGACAACCCAGCACCTCTTGATGTTTACAACTCTTGGGAATGTCATCTATCGACCAATTCATGAATTGGCAGATATTCGTTGGAAGGATATCGGAGAGCATCTGAGCCAGTCTATTACAAACTTTGAAACTAATGAAGAAATCCTCTACGCAGAAGTCGTGGATCAGTTTGATGATGCGACAACCTACTTTGCAGCAACTCGCCTTGGTCAAATCAAGCGCGTAGAACGCAAAGAATTCTCTCCATGGCGGACCTACAAGTCGAAATCTGTCAAGTACGCTAAACTCAAAGACGAGACAGACCAAATTGTAGCAGTGGCTCCGATTAGACTTGATGATGTACTCTTGATTAGCCAAAACGGTTACGCCCTTCGTTTCAATATCGAAGAGGTTCCGGTTGTTGGTGCCAAGGCTGCAGGGGTCAAGGCTATGAATCTGAAAGCAGATGATGCGCTTCAGGCAGCCTTCATCTGTAACACCTCATCCTTCTACCTCTTGACCCAACGTGGAAGCTTGAAACGCGTTTCCATTGAGGAAATTCCAGCGACCAGCCGTGCTAAACGAGGCCTTCAAGTCTTGCGTGAGTTGAAAAACAAACCGCACCGTGTCTTTTTAGCAGGAGCAGTTGCAGAGCAAGGACTTGTAGGTGATCTCTTTAGTACAGAAATGGAAGAAAACGACCAAACGTTACTTGTCCAATCTAACAAGGGAACAATCTATGAGAGCCGATTGCAAGACTTGAACCTGTCAGAACGTACTAGCAACGGAAGCTTTATCTCAGATACCATTTCAGATGAGGAAGTTTTCGATGCTTACCTCAAAGAGGTCTTTAAAGAGGACAAAACAAATTCGTAAAAAGAATCAGTCCAGAGGGCTGATTTCTTTTGTGTTGAAAAAATTTTCAGAAAATTACAAATAATACTTGAAATTTTACTAGAAAAGTGTAGAATAGAACACATAGTTTGAATAGTATAAAGGAGAAACACATGACAGTTGCAATTGATTGGGAAAACCTTGGATTTGCTTATATCAAATTACCTTATCGCTATATCGCTCATTACAAGAATGGTCAATGGGATCAAGGAGAATTGACAGAGGATGCGACCTTGCATATTTCAGAGTCTTCTCCAAGTCTTCACTATGGACAGCAGGCATTTGAAGGATTGAAGGCCTATCGTACCAAGGATGGTAGTATTCAACTGTTCCGTCCTGATGAAAATGCCAAGCGTCTGCAACGTACCTGTGACCGTCTCTTGATGCCCCAAGTACCAACAGAAATGTTCGTAGAAGCTTGTAAGGCAGTTGTGCGTGCAAATGAAGAATACGTTCCACCATACGGAACAGGTGGAACCCTTTATCTTCGTCCACTTTTGATTGGTGTCGGAGATATTATCGGGGTAAAACCAGCAGAAGAGTATATTTTCACTATCTTTGCTATGCCAGTTGGAAATTACTTTAAAGGTGGATTAGTTCCAACCAACTTCTTGATTCAGGATGAATACGACCGTGCTGCTCCAAATGGTACAGGAGCTGCCAAGGTAGGTGGGAACTATGCTGCAAGTCTCTTGCCAGGGAAATTGGCCAAGTCACGTCATTTCTCAGATGTTATTTACCTAGACCCATCGACACATACAAAGATTGAAGAAGTCGGTTCAGCTAACTTCTTTGGAATTACAGCTGATAATGAATTTGTAACACCATTGAGTCCATCTATCTTGCCATCTATTACCAAGTATTCTTTGCTTTATTTGGCAGAACATCGCTTAGGCTTAACTCCTATTGAGGGGGATGTCCCAATCGATAATTTGGATCGTTTTGTAGAGGCAGGTGCTTGTGGTACCGCGGCAGTTATTTCTCCAATTGGAGGTATTCAACACGGTGATGATTTCCATGTTTTCTATAGTGAAACAGAAGTAGGTCCTGTTACACGTAAACTCTATGATGAATTGACTGGTATCCAATTTGGTGATGTAGAAGCGCCTGAAGGATGGATTGTCAAAGTGGACTAAAAGACATGAAATAAAGAAGAGCTCCATAGCAGTTGTAATAGCTGAAATGGAGTTTTTTCTTGCTAGTTTGAGCATTTTCTTGTACAATAGAAAAAGTGAAAAGAGGTAGAGTATGAGTAAAAAAGATAAGAAAATTGAAATCCAATTAACCGATGCAAAAGTGACTGTTGGGAAAGACAGCTATGAAGGATACGTTTTGACGATTGGGAAAAAGGTCATTGGGGAAATTGCCGAATTAGATAGCCAATTTGCCATCATAAAGAATGGAAATGTCGATAGTTTTTATAAAAAACTTGAAAAAGCTGTGGAAATTTTGATTGAAAACTATAATTTGACAAAATAATACTTGTTTTATTGAAAATTTCATGATATAATAGTTCTCGTTAAACATTGGAGAGATAGCGAAGAGGCTAAACGCGGCGGACTGTAAATCCGCTCCTTCGGGTTCGGGGGTTCGAATCCCTCTCTCTCCATTCATCAATGGGGTATAGCCAAGCGGTAAGGCAAGGGACTTTGACTCCCTCATGCGTTGGTTCGAATCCAGCTACCCCAGTTCTTAGGTAATAAATTCAAGATAAAAAGAAAAATATCTTAGGGTATTTTATTTTTATAATTGAAAGACGTGAACGATATGAACATGTCTTTGCGGGTGCTTAGGAAAAAAATTATAAGTATGTCAAGTTTGGAAAAACTTGATTGTTGGAGGATTTTTTAGATGAACGAATTTGAAGATTTGCTAAATAGCGTTAGCCAAGTTGAGCCTGGTGATGTTGTTAGTGCTGAAGTATTGACAGTTGATGCGACTCAAGCTAACGTTGCAATCTCTGGGACTGGTGTTGAAGGTGTCTTGACTCTTCGCGAATTGACAAACGATCGCGATGCAGATATCAATGACTTTGTGAAAGTAGGAGAAGTATTGGATGTTCTTGTACTTCGTCAAGTAGTTGGTAAAGATACTGATACAGTTACATACCTTGTATCTAAAAAACGCCTTGAAGCTCGCAAAGCATGGGACAAACTTGTAGGACGTGAAGAAGAAGTTGTTACTGTTAAAGGAACTCGTGCCGTTAAAGGTGGACTTTCAGTAGAATTTGAAGGTGTTCGTGGATTCATCCCAGCTTCAATGTTGGATACTCGTTTCGTACGTAACACTGAGCGTTTCGTAGGTCAAGAATTTGATGCTAAAATCAAAGAAGTTGATCCTAAAGAAAACCGTTTCATCCTTTCACGTCGTGAAGTTGTTGAAGCAGCTACTGCAGCAGCTCGTGCTGAGGTATTCGGTAAATTGGCTGTTGGTGATGTCGTAACTGGTAAAGTTGCTCGTATCACTAGCTTTGGTGCTTTCATCGACCTTGGTGGTGTTGACGGATTGGTTCACTTGACTGAATTGTCACACGAACGTAACGTATCACCTAAATCAGTTGTAACTGTTGGTGAAGAAATTGAAGTGAAGATCCTTGATCTTAACGAAGAAGAAGGTCGCGTATCACTTTCACTTAAAGCAACAACACCTGGACCATGGGATGGCGTTGAGCAAAAATTGGCTAAAGGTGATGTAGTAGAAGGAACAGTTAAACGTTTGACTGACTTCGGTGCATTTGTTGAAGTATTGCCAGGTATCGATGGACTTGTTCACGTATCACAAATTTCACACAAACGTATCGAAAATCCCAAAGAAGCTCTTACTGTTGGTCAAGAAGTTACTGTTAAAGTCCTTGATGTTAACGCTGACGCAGAACGTGTATCACTTTCTATCAAAGCTCTTGAAGAACGTCCAGCTCAAGAAGAAGGACAAAAAGAAGAAAAACGTGCTGCTCGTCCACGTCGTCCAAAACGTCAAGAAAAACGTGATTTCGAACTTCCAGAAACACAAACAGGATTCTCAATGGCTGACTTGTTCGGTGATATCGAACTTTAATCAATTGATAATCACAAAATCCTTTGTTTAAAACAAGGGATTTTTCTTTTGTCTCTTTCCCATTTTTGATATAATAGTTCTATGTTAGATTCAGAAAAACAATCACAATATCAAATGTTAAATGAGGAACTCTCTTATTTACTAGAAGGTGAGACCAATGTTCTTGCCAATCTTTCAAATGCTAGTGCCCTCCTAAAATCTCGCTTTCCCAATACTGTATTTGCAGGGTTTTATCTGTTTGATGGTAGCGAGTTGATTTTAGGGCCTTTTCAGGGTGGTGTTTCTTGTATTCGCATTCCGCTTGGGAAAGGCGTGTGTGGAGAAGCTGCTGAGTTTCAAGAGACTGTTTTGGTTGGCGATGTGAGCACCTATCCAAACTATATTTCTTGTGATAGTATGGCCAAGAGTGAAATCGTAGTTCCCATGCTCAAGAATGGTCGATTGCTGGGTGTCTTAGACCTAGATTCTTCACTTATTGATGATTACAATGCCATTGACCGTGATTACTTGGAACAATTTGTCGCTATTTTGCTTGAGAAGACAGAATGGGACTTTACGATGTTTGAGGAGAAAGCCTAATGTATCAAGCACTTTATCGAAAATATAGAAGCCAAACTTTTTCACAATTGGTCGGACAAGAAGTTGTGGCTAAAACCCTAAAACAAGCGGTCGAGCAGGAAAAGATTAGTCATGCCTATCTTTTCTCAGGCCCTCGTGGGACTGGGAAGACCAGTGTAGCCAAGATTTTTGCCAAGGCTATGAACTGTCCGAATCAAGTGGACGGAGAACCATGTAATAACTGCTATATCTGTCAGGCTGTGACAGAAGGTAGCTTAGAAGATGTTATCGAAATGGATGCAGCTTCGAATAACGGAGTTGATGAAATCCGAGAAATTCGTGATAAATCCACCTATGCTCCTAGTTTGGCACGTTATAAGGTCTACATTATCGACGAGGTTCATATGCTGTCTACTGGAGCTTTTAATGCGCTTTTAAAGACGCTAGAAGAACCAACTCAAAATGTTGTCTTTATCTTGGCGACCACCGAATTACACAAGATTCCAGCAACTATTTTATCGCGTGTCCAACGTTTTGAGTTTAAATCGATTCGAACGCAAGATATTAAGGACCATATCCAAACTATTTTGTCAAAAGAGAATATCAGTTCTGAACCAGAGGCTGTGGAAATCATTGCTAGACGAGCTGAAGGTGGAATGCGGGATGCCTTGTCTATTCTGGATCAAGCCTTGAGTTTGACGCAAGGGAATGCTTTAACGACAGCTATTTCTGAGGAGATTACAGGCACCATTAGTCTATCAGCGCTTGATGACTATGTAGCCGCCTTGTCTCAGCAGGATGTTTCTAAAGCGCTCGATTCTTTGAATCTATTGTTTGAAAATGGTAAGAGCATGACTCGTTTTGTGACGGACCTCTTGCAGTATTTGCGTGATTTACTAGTTGTTCAGACAGGTGGCGAAAATACTCATCATAGTCCAATTTTTATGGACAATCTAGCTCTTTCTCAGGAAAATCTCTTTGAAATGATTCGCATAGCGACTGTGAGCTTGGCGGATATGAAAGCTAGCCTGCAACCTAAGATTTATGCTGAGATGATGACCATTCGTTTAGCTGAGACTAAGCCTGAACCTGAACCAGTGCTTTCAGAAGCTGTCGAGAGTGAAATTTCTACACTAAGACAGGAAGTCGCTCGTCTCAAACAAGAACTTGCTAATGTTGGAACGGTGCCTAAACAAGTGGCGCCAGTCCCTAGCCGTCCAGCCACTTCCAAGACAGTCTATCGAGTAGACCGTAATAAGGTTCAGGCTATCCTACAAGAAGCTGTTGAAAATCCTGAATTGGCACGGCAAAACTTGATTCGCCTACAGAATGCGTGGGGAGAAGTGATTGAGAGTTTAGCTGGACCTGATAAGGCTCTGCTTGTTGGTTCTCAACCGGTCGCAGCAAACGAACACCATGCTATTTTAGCTTTTGAGTCTAATTTCAATGCAGGGCAAACCATGAAACGGGATAACCTCAATACCATGTTTGGCAATATTCTCAGTCAGGCGGCTGGATTTTCACCTGAAATCCTGGCAATTTCCCTAGAGGAATGGAAAGAGGTTCGTGCAGCATTTTCAGCTAGAAACAAGTCTTCTCAATCAGATCAAGAGGTAGAAGAAGAGAACTTGATTCCAGAGGGATTTGAATTTCTGGCTGATAAAGTCATGGTCGAAGAAGACTAAAAGTGGATTTCATGGTACAATAATCCTATGACTAGACAACAATTTATCGTGATAGCACTATTTACCGCTGCTGAGACTTATTTTTTCAATGAAGCTTGGATGACGGGTCGCTATTTTATGGCAGCCTTTTGGGCCATTCTACTTTTTCGAAATTTTAGGTTAAGTTATGTAATGGGTAAAATAGTAGACGCCATTGATCAGCACCTAAACCGCAAGGATTAGTCACTAGCTTCTAAACAAAATCAAAGCCTTTTAGGCTTTTTTTTGTTATACTAGTAGAGTATATTTATGGACCTTTTCTTGTATTTTTAGAGAAATGTAAGTGATTTCTTTAAGGGTAAAGGAAGTAGGCCAGAAAAAGAAAGGAACTATCATGTCAGTATTAGAGATCAAAGATCTTCACGTTGAAATTGAAGGAAAAGAAATTTTGAAAGGGGTCAATCTGACTCTGAAAACAGGAGAAATCGCTGCTATCATGGGACCAAATGGTACTGGTAAATCGACTCTTTCTGCAGCTATTATGGGGAACCCTAACTATGAAGTTACAAAAGGGGAAGTCTTGTTTGATGGCGTAAACATCCTTGAGTTGGAAGTAGACGAGCGTGCGCGTATGGGACTTTTCCTGGCTATGCAATACCCATCTGAAATTCCAGGAATTACCAACGCTGAATTTCTTCGTGCAGCTATGAATGCTGGTAAAGAAGATGATGAAAAGATTTCAGTTCGTGAGTTTATCACTAAACTAGACGAGAAAATGGAATTGCTCAACATGAAAGAAGAAATGGCAGAGCGTTACCTCAACGAAGGATTCTCTGGTGGTGAGAAAAAACGTAATGAAATTCTTCAGCTTTTGATGTTGGAACCAACTTTTGCCCTTTTGGATGAGATTGACTCAGGTCTTGATATTGACGCCCTTAAAGTTGTATCGAAAGGTGTGAATGCTATGCGTGGCGAGGGATTTGGTGCTATGATTATCACTCACTACCAACGTCTTTTGAACTACATCACACCAGACGTGGTACACGTGATGATGGAAGGTCGTGTGGTCCTTTCTGGTGGTCCAGAATTGGCTGCCCGTTTGGAACGTGAAGGATACGCAAAACTAGCTGAAGAACTTGGCTACGACTACAAGGAAGAATTGTAATTCCCTCGTATCTTTTAGGAGAAGTAAATGACTAAAGAGAATATTAAACTTTTTTCAGAAATGCACGCTGAACCAAGCTGGTTGGCTGACCTCCGTCAAAAAGCTTTTGATAAGATTGAGAGTTTGGAATTACCAGTCATTGAGCGTGTCAAATTTCATCGTTGGAATCTGGGAGATGGTACCATCACAGAAAGTGAACCTTCAGCAAATGTTCCTGACTTCACGGCTCTAGATAATCACTTGAAGTTAGTGCAAGTAGGAACGCAAACTGTTTTTGAACAAACTCCAGTTGCGTTAGCTGAACAAGGTGTTGTCTTTACAGACTTTCACTCAGCTTTAGAAGAAATTCCAGAGCTTATTGAGGAATTCTTCATGTCATCAGTTAAGTATGATGACGACAAGTTGGCAGCCTACCATACAGCTTACTTTAACAGTGGTGCTGTTCTCTACATTCCTGATAATGTTGAGATTACAGAGCCAATCGAAGGAATTTTCTACCAAGACAGTGATAGCGATGTGCCATTTAACAAGCATATTATGATTATCGCTGGTAAAAATTCTAAGATTAGTTATCTTGAACGTTTAGAGTCTCGTGACGAAGGTAGTGCCAAGGCAACTGCTAATATCACGGTCGAAGTGATTGCTCGTTCTGGTGCGCAAGTGAAATTTGCAGCTATTGACCGTTTAGGTGAAAATGTCACTGCCTATATTAGCCGTCGTGGTAAACTAGGAAACGATGCAAGCATTGACTGGGCAATCGGTGTCATGAACGAAGGAAATGTCGTTGCGGACTTTGATAGTGACTTGATTGGAAATGGTAGCCATGCTGACCTGAAAGTCGTAGCTCTTTCAAGTGGCCGTCAGGTGCAAGGGATTGACACTCGAGTGACTAACTATGGTTGCAACTCAATCGGAAATATCCTCCAACATGGGGTTATCCTTGAAAAAGCAACCTTGACCTTCAATGGTATTGGCCACATTATCAAGGGTGCTAAGGGAGCAGATGCGCAGCAAGAGAGTCGTGTTCTCATGCTTTCAGACCAAGCACGTTCAGATGCCAACCCAATTCTTTTGATTGATGAAAATGACGTAACTGCAGGTCACGCGGCTTCTATCGGTCAGGTGGATCCAGAAGATATGTACTACCTCATGAGCCGTGGCTTGGATAAGGCGACTGCTGAGCGTTTGGTTGTTCGTGGTTTCCTTGGCTCCGTAATTGTTGAGATTCCAGTCAAAGAAGTTCGTGATGAAATGATTGCAACTATCGAAGAAAAATTGTCAAAACGCTAAGGGGAAGCCTATGTTAGATGTAGAAGCGATTCGCAAGGATTTTCCAATTTTAGACCAGATTGTTAATGATGAACCTCTGGTCTATCTGGACAATGCTGCGACGACACAAAAACCACTAGCAGTTCTGGAAACAATCAACCGCTACTATGAGCAGGACAATGCAAATGTTCATCGTGGGGTTCATACCTTGGCGGAGCGGGCGACAGCTTCCTATGAGGCGGCTCGTGAAACCATTCGTAAGTTTATCAATGCAAGCTCTACAAAGGAAGTACTCTTTACCAGAGGAACGACAACCAGCCTTAACTGGGTGGCACGCTTTGCTGAGGAAATCCTGACTGAGGGAGACCAGGTCTTGATTTCTGTCATGGAACACCATTCCAATATCATTCCTTGGCAGGAAGCTTGTCGAAAGACCGGAGCTGAGCTTGTCTATGTTTATCTCAAGGACGGAGCTCTGGATATGGATGACTTGCGCGCTAAATTGACTGATAAAGTCAAGTTTGTCTCCCTAGCTCACGCCTCAAATGTTCTTGGTGTGGTCAATCCGATCAAGGAAATCACGCAATTAGCCCACCAAGTTGGAGCTATTATGGTGGTGGATGGTGCTCAGTCTACGCCACATATGAAGATTGATGTCCAGGACTTGGATGTGGACTTCTTTGCTTTTTCAGGTCACAAGATGGCTGGTCCGACTGGTATCGGTGTCCTTTACGGTAAAGAAAAGTATCTGGAACAAATGTCTCCAATTGAATTTGGCGGTGAGATGATCGATTTCGTCTATGAGCAATCTGCTAGTTGGAAGGAATTGCCTTGGAAATTTGAGGCTGGAACGCCAAATATGGCAGGGGCTATCGGACTTGCAGCAGCAGTGGATTATCTGGAAAAGATTGGTATGGATGCCATTGAAGCTCATGAACAGGAATTGATTGCATACGTCTTTCCAAAATTGCAGGCCATTGAAGGTTTGACCATTTATGGTTCGCAGGACTTGGCTCAACGTTCGGGTGTCATTGCTTTTAACCTAGGTGATCTTCATCCCCACGATCTTGCGACGGCTCTGGATTATGAAGGAGTGGCTGTTCGTGCTGGTCACCATTGCGCCCAACCCTTGCTTCAGTATTTAGAAGTCCCAGCAACAGCTCGTGCAAGTTTTTATATCTACAATACCAAGGCAGATTGTGACAAACTAGTCGATGCCCTACAAAAGACAAAGGAGTTTTTCAATGGCACTTTCTAAACTAGATAACCTTTATATGGCAGTGGTGGCAGACCATTCGAAAAATCCACATCACCAAGGAAAGTTAGAAGACGCTGAACAAATCAGTCTCAATAATCCAACCTGTGGGGATGTTATCAACCTCTCTGTCAAGTTTGATGCAGAGGACCGTTTGGAAGATATTGCTTTTCTAAATTCAGGATGCACGATTTCAACTGCTTCTGCTAGTATGATGACAGATGCTGTTTTGGGCAAGAGCAAGCAAGAAATTCTAGAACTTGCGACTATTTTTTCTGAAATGGTTCAAGGGCAAAAAGATGAGCGTCAAGACCAACTTGGAGACGCGGCATTCTTATCAGGTGTTGCCAAATTCCCGCAACGAATCAAGTGCGCAACTCTAGCTTGGAATGCCCTTAAGAAAACAATTGAAGATCAAGAAAAACAGTAAGACAAGTTTCTTTTGTCTTATGAATCATTAGAAATACAGAATGAAAGAAAGGATATTATGGCTGAAGAAAGAGTAGAACCAAAACCAATTGACCTTGGTGAATATAAATTTGGTTTCCATGACGATGTAGAGCCTGTCCTATCGACAGGAAAAGGATTGAACGAAGAAGTCATTCGCGAATTATCAGCTGCTAAGGGAGAACCTGAGTGGATGTTAGAATTCCGTTTGAAGTCTTATGAAACCTTCAAAAAAATGCCTATGCAAACCTGGGGAGCAGACTTGTCAGAGATTGACTTTGATGACTTGATCTACTACCAAAAACCTTCTGATAAACCTGCCCGTTCTTGGGATGAAGTTCCTGAAAAAATCAAAGAAACCTTTGAACGTATCGGGATTCCTGAAGCTGAGCGTGCTTATCTAGCTGGTGCCTCTGCCCAGTACGAGTCAGAAGTGGTATACCACAACATGAAGGAAGAGTTCCAGAAATTGGGTATTATCTTTACAGATACGGATTCTGCCCTCAAGGAATACCCAGACTTGTTTAAACAATACTTTGCGAAGTTGGTACCACCGACTGATAACAAGTTGGCAGCCCTCAACTCTGCAGTATGGTCGGGTGGAACCTTTATCTACGTGCCAAAAGGTGTCAAGGTAGATATTCCACTTCAAACCTACTTCCGTATCAACAACGAAAATACAGGTCAGTTCGAACGTACCTTGATTATTGTTGATGAAGGAGCAAGCGTCCACTACGTAGAAGGCTGTACAGCGCCAACTTATTCAAGTAACAGCTTGCACGCTGCCATTGTAGAAATTTTCGCTTTGGACGGAGCTTATATGCGTTATACAACCATCCAAAACTGGTCTGATAATGTCTATAACTTGGTAACAAAACGTGCCAAAGCTTTGAAAGATGCGACTGTTGAGTGGATTGATGGTAACTTGGGTGCTAAAACAACCATGAAATACCCGTCTGTTTACCTTGATGGAGAAGGAGCGCGTGGAACCATGCTCTCTATCGCCTTTGCCAATGCAGGGCAACACCAAGACACGGGGGCTAAGATGATCCACAACGCTCCACATACAAGCTCGTCTATCGTGTCTAAATCCATCGCGAAAGGCGGAGGAAAGGTGGACTACCGTGGACAAGTAACCTTTAACAAGAACTCTAAGAAATCTGTTTCTCATATCGAGTGTGATACCATTATCATGGATGACTTGTCAGCATCAGATACCATTCCGTTTAATGAAATTCACAACTCGCAAGTTGCTTTGGAGCACGAAGCCAAAGTATCTAAGATTTCAGAGGAACAACTCTACTACCTCATGAGCCGTGGTTTATCAGAATCTGAGGCAACCGAGATGATTGTCATGGGGTTTGTCGAGCCCTTCACAAAAGAACTTCCAATGGAATATGCAGTTGAGCTGAACCGCTTGATTAGCTATGAAATGGAAGGTTCAGTCGGATAAATCCAAAAAGGAGAAGCAAATGGGATTTTTAAAAAAATTATTCGGTAATGTTGAAAAAGCGAATAAAGGTGAAATTCCTGTCGAGGAAATTGTTCCACCTTTTACAATTGATTTAGCAGAAGAAGCAGATGATTATTGGCGACAAATGGAACAAAACCTCTTGATAAACGCTGTAAAAGCTGCTGGTGGTCCTGAGGCCGTGGAACGTGCTTTTGTTCTTACTAATTTCAAGGAAAATCAAGAAACCTTTGAGCTCTTTTATCAGGTAAATGGTCAACTTCTTTCATGGAGAGAGATGGATGCGACTGTTGTTGATAAAATCAGCAATCAACTCCTTCCGCAAGCGGCAGAAGTAGCGCGTGCAGTAAATGAAAATTATGAAGAGGCAAATGTACCAGTAATCCAGTACGCTATGCTTCAGTTTGAAACTGCAACCATGGCTTGGTTTGGTCGGAAGCTGACAACAGCTTCTCCAGAAGCCCAATTGACTTTTGAAGAATTGGTATCAGGTTGGCGCGCTATTTTGGAACAAGAAGTTCCAAATCGTCCTTTAGATAGTGACCGTCCCTTCCCTTACTTTGAAGTTTAAAAAATCCCAAATCCCCAAAAACTTTCAATGGGTATACTGTTGAGCTTAATCGCTTGATGAGTAAATAATTGAAAGAATCACTGGGTAAAAATGCAAAATCTGAACAGAAATCCTTTCTGTTCAGAATTTTTTTCAAAAAAGAACCTAATAAATATTCACAAAAATGCTTTTATATGGTAAAATAAAACAATTACATTTAGTGGAGATGAAGTATGAATATTTTTAGAACCAAGGATGTTAGTCTGAGACAGACAGAGATGCGTCGCCATTTGAAATTGTGGGATTTGATTCTATTGGGAATCGGTGCTATGGTAGGGACGGGGATTTTCACCATTACAGGAACAGCGGCGGCTACTCTAGCTGGTCCCTCACTAGTGATTTCCATTGTGATTTCTGCCTTATGTGTTTCTTTATCAGCTCTCTTTTTTGCAGAATTTGCCTCTCGTGTACCTGCAACTGGAGGTGCTTATAGTTATCTCTATGCGATTTTAGGAGAATTGCCAGCCTGGATTGCTGGCTGGTTGACCATCATGGAATTCATGACAGCTGTTTCAGGTGTGGCGTCTGGCTGGGCAGCTTACTTTAAGGGATTGCTCAGTAATTATGGTATCTCCATGCCCCAAGCCTTGAATGGAACCTTTAACCCTGAACAAGGTACCTATATCGATCTTCTACCTATTTTAGTACTGACATTGGTAACGGGATTGGTTTTATTAAATTCTAAGGCAGCTTTGAGATTTAATTCGCTTTTAGTGGTCTTGAAATTCTCAGCTCTAGCCTTATTTATCCTAGTTGGTATTTGGTACATCAAGCCAGAAAATTGGTCGAATTTTGCTCCTTTTGGCTTTGGTCAACTATATGGTGGAAGTACTGGGATTATAGCGGGCGCATCTTTGATGTTCTTTGGTTTTCTCGGATTTGAGTCAATTTCCATGGCAGTTGATGAAATTCAAAGTCCGCAAAAAAATATTCCTCGCGGAATTGTGCTTTCTCTAACAATCGTCACCATTCTCTATGCCTTGGTAACCTTAGTATTGACAGGGATTGTTCACTACAGTAAGCTCAATGTGGACGATGCAGTAGCATTTTCATTACGGAGTATTGGTATCGGCTGGGCAGCAAATTATGTTTCGCTTGTAGCCATTCTAACCCTGATAACCGTATGTATCTCTATGACTTATGCTTTATCTCGGATGATTTATAGCTTAGCGCGTGATGGACTTTTACCTCAAAGTTTCAAACAATTAAGCAAGACTAGTCGCGTTCCTAAAAATGCGACCCTTTTAACAGGAGTTGCTTCAGCCATTGCTGCAGGAGTCTTTCCTCTAGCTAGTATTGCAGCCTTCTTAAATATCTGTACGCTAGCTTATCTCATTTTGCTAGCCTACGGAATAATAAAACTCAGAAAGGATAAGGGTATGCCAAAAGAGGGAGAGTTTAAAACTCCTTTGGTACCACTCTTGCCAATTCTTTCCATTCTTATCTGTGTTTCCTTTATGCTTCAATATAGTCTAGATACCTGGATTGCCTTTGGCATTGCTCTTCTAGTTGGTCTAGTCATTTACTTTACTTACGGGTTCCGCCATTCAACCCTCGCAGAAGAAGAATAAAAGCTGGGAATTCCCAGCTTTTTTAATCTTTCACATAAGTAAATCCTTCACCCAGAATTTCATGAGCCTCAGTGATGGTGATAAAGGCTTGAGGATCAATTTTGTGAATCATATCTTTCATTTTAACGATTTCGTTTCGACCGACGATACAGTAGATAATTTTTAAATCCTTTTTGCTGTAGTAGCCTTGACCAGATATAAAGGTAACGCCACGTCCGAGTTCATCGTTAATCTCTTTGGCCAATTGATCAGGATATTGGGTAATAATCATAAATCCTTTACCAGCATAACCTCCTTCGCCTATCAAGTCGATAACACGAGCGATGATAAAGTCAAATAAGAGGGTATAGGTAACTAGACGAAGGTCCTGGAAGATAATCAAAATCAACATTAGGATAAAAAAGTCAATCCCAAAGAGCAATTTACCAATCGAAATATTGGTGTATTTGTTGAGGATACGGGCAACGATATCAGAGCCACCAGTGGTTCCACCAGCATTAAAGATAATTCCTAAACCAACCCCTAGTAAGACACCTGAGACTAAAGCGACAATGATGAGATCCCCTTGCAAGTCGATGTGCAAAGGAATGCGCTCAAAGATTGCTAGCCAAACGGAAAGTGAAATAGATCCTAGAAGGCTGGAGTAGAGGGTCTTAGGTCCAAATATCTTCCAAGCCAGGATAAATAAAGGGATATTAATCAAGAGGTTCATCAATGAGACAGGAATCTTAAAGAGATAGTAGGTAATCAAGGTAATACCTGTCGCCCCACCCTCAAATAAATGATAAGGAACAACAAAGTAGGTAAGACCGAAGGCATAGATAGCAGCTCCCAAAATAATGGTAATAATCGGTTGAAGTTTTCGAATCATAGCTGTTCCTCACTTTTCTATAGATAGATTATACCAAAAATTCAGTTCTTTTCATCGGATCACTTATGATTTTTTATCATTTTTTTGATATAATAAAGGAGAAAATCCCAATCCTATCGAGAAGAATAGAAAGATTGAATTATGACACAAGTAAAAATTGTAACGGACTCTTCTGTTACTATCGAACCAGAAGTAGTTAAAGAATTAAATATCACCGTTGTTTCTCTATCAGTTATGATTGATAGTGTGCTTTATTCGGATGCAGATTTGAAAGAGGGAGAATTCCTTCATCTTATGCAACAAAGTAAGAATCTGCCTAAAACAAGCCAGCCCCCTGTAGGAGTGTTTGCTGAGGTCTTTGAAGAACTAGGTAAAGATGGCAGTCAAATTATCGCCATTCACATGTCCCATGCCTTGTCTGGAACTGTGGAAGCTGCTCGCCAAGGGGCAAGTCTCTCAACTGCTGATGTAACAGTTATTGATAGTTCCTTTACAGATCAAGCAATGAAGTTCCAAGTTGTTGAAGCCGCAAAACTTGCTAAAGAAGGTAAAGATTTAGAAACGATCTTAGCTCATGTAGAGGACGTCAAAAATCATACAGAACTCTATATCGGTGTTTCGACGCTAGAAAACTTAGTTAAGGGTGGTCGTATTGGACGTGTGACAGGATTACTAAGCTCACTCTTGAATATTCGTGTAGTAATGCAGATGAAAAACCACGAACTCCAACCAATCGCCAAAGGACGTGGAGCGAAAACTTTCAAAAAGTGGCTTGAGGAATTAACCAATACTCTTTCCCAAAAATCAGTTGCAGAAATTGGAATTTCCTATGCTGGAACGAACGAATTGGCGAATGAGATGAAGGCATTATTGCAACCTTATGTTGAGAAACCAATCTCTGTATTGGAAACTGGCTCTATTATTCAAACTCATACTGGAGAGAATGCTTGGGCGATTCTAATTCGCTACAATTCCTAAAAAAATAGAGAAAAAATGGTCAAAATAGTGTTTTTGACTTGACCTATAGCCGATTTTAGGATATGATTATATTTGTTAATTAGAAATTATTTGGAGGATTTGTTAACATGGCAAACAAACAAGATTTGATCGCTAAAGTAGCAGAAGCTACAGAATTGACTAAGAAAGATTCAGCAGCAGCAGTTGACGCTGTATTTGCAGCAGTAACTGAATACCTTGCAGCTGGTGAAAAAGTTCAATTGATCGGTTTCGGTAACTTTGAAGTTCGTGAGCGTGCTGCACGTAAAGGTCGCAACCCACAAACTGGTAAAGAAATCAAAATCGCAGCTTCTAAAGTTCCAGCATTCAAAGCTGGTAAAGCTCTTAAAGACGCTGTTAAATAATGAATTTTCAAAAAGCCTATTGTATCAAGCTTCATTGCTTGATCGATAGGCTTTTTTTGTTTATTTGAAAAGTTGAGTTATGATTCTGTGCAAAAAGAAAAAGGTTCCCATGTTTGAGAACCTTTTTTTCATTAGTTTTTAGAAGCTGCTTGGAATTCAGGGTTTTTCCATGCTTCATCAATGATAGCTTGCAATTCTTTAGCAGATGCTTGCATTTTTTGAGTTTCAGCATCGTTTAATGGGATATTTACTGGACGAACAATACCGTGTGCACCAACAACAGCTGGTTGACCGATAAAGACGTTTTTAACACCGTATTGACCTTCTTGGAAGACTGAAAGTGGAAGTACTGCATTTTCGTCATCAAGGATTGCTTTTGTGATACGAGCAAGCGCTACAGCGATACCATAGTATGTAGCTCCTTTTTTGTTGATGATTGTGTAGGCAGCGTCACGAACACCTTCGAACAATTCAATCAATTCAGCTTCTTGAACGTTTTGAGTATCTTTAAGGAATTCTTCAAGGTTTACACCAGCGATGTTAGCGTGTGACCAAACCGCAAATTCAGAATCTCCGTGTTCACCCATGATGTAGGCGTGAACTGAACGAGCATCAACATCCAATTTTTCAGCAAGTGCTTGACGGAAACGTGCTGAGTCAAGTGAAGTACCTGAACCGATAACACGTTCTTTAGGGAATCCAGAGAATTTCCAAGTTGAGTAAGTCAAAACGTCAACTGGGTTAGCTGCAACAAGGAAGATACCATCGAAACCTGATTCAACAACTTGTGTTACGATTGATTTGTTGATAGCCAAGTTTTTACCTACAAGGTCAAGGCGAGTTTCACCTGGTTTTTGAGGAGCACCTGCAGTAATAACAACAAGGTCAGCGTCTGCACAGTCAGAGTATTGAGCAGCGTAGATTTTTTTAGGTGAAGTGAAGGCAAGGGCGTGGCTAAGGTCAAGCGCATCACCAACAGCTTTTTCGTGTAATTGTGGAATTTCGATAATTCCAAGCTCTTGTGCAATTCCTTGGTTAACAAGTGCGAAAGCGTAAGATGAACCTACGGCACCGTCACCAACAAGGATCACTTTTTTGTGTTGTTTAGTTGAAGTCATTATCTAAACATCTCCTTCATTTTTTTTTAGGGGAATCCCCAGACACTTTCATTCTATCACTTTTAAAAAGCTTTGTCACGAATATTCTATTCGGTCATCGATGTAAACGTTTTAGTGGTTTCAGAAGGCTGAAATGAAGGACAAATTATGGTATAATATATCTAATTACTAATAGTGAAATGAGGCATTTATGAATGCAGGATAGAAATTTAGTGAATGTCAATCTGACAAAGGAGATGAAGACCAGCTTTATCGACTACGCCATGAGCGTTATCGTTGCGCGGGCCCTTCCTGATGTTCGAGATGGCTTAAAACCTGTTCACCGTCGTATTCTATACGGAATGAATGAACTAGGTGTTACACCAGACAAACCTCATAAAAAGTCAGCCCGTATTACAGGGGATGTTATGGGTAAATACCACCCACACGGAGATTCCTCTATCTATGAAGCTATGGTTCGTATGGCCCAGTGGTGGAGCTACCGTTACATGCTTGTTGATGGGCATGGAAACTTTGGTTCTATGGACGGGGACGGTGCTGCCGCGCAGCGGTACACTGAGGCACGTATGAGCAAGATTGCTCTGGAAATGCTTCGTGACATCAATAAAAACACAGTTGATTTCGTAGATAACTACGATGCTAACGAACGTGAACCCTTGGTTTTGCCTGCTCGTTTTCCAAACCTTTTGGTCAATGGAGCAACGGGTATCGCTGTTGGGATGGCAACCAATATTCCACCTCACAACTTGGGTGAAACCATTGATGCAGTGAAGTTGGTTATGGATAATCCTGAAGTGACGACTAAGGACTTGATGGAAGTCTTGCCTGGTCCAGATTTTCCGACTGGTGCTCTTGTTATGGGGAAATCAGGTATTCATAAGGCTTATGAGACTGGTAAAGGTTCCATTGTCCTTCGTTCTCGTACAGAGATTGAAACCACTAAGACGGGTCGTGAGCGTATCGTTGTAACGGAATTCCCTTATATGGTTAATAAAACCAAGGTACATGAGCATATTGTTCGCTTGGTTCAGGAAAAACGAATTGAGGGCATTACAGCTGTACGTGATGAGTCTAACCGTGAAGGCGTTCGCTTTGTAATCGAGGTTAAACGCGACGCGTCTGCCAACGTTATCCTTAACAACCTCTTCAAGATGACCCAGATGCAAACCAATTTTGGTTTCAACATGTTGGCGATTCAAAACGGTGTGCCAAAAATCTTGTCCCTTCGTCAAATTTTGGATGCTTATATCGAGCACCAAAAAGAAGTGGTTGTTCGCCGTACTCGTTTTGACAAGGAAAAAGCAGAAGCGCGTGCGCACATCTTAGAAGGTCTTTTAATCGCTCTGGATCACATTGATGAAGTGATTCGTATTATCCGTGCTAGTGAAACGGATGCGGAAGCCCAAGCTGAATTGATGAACAAGTTCAAGCTTTCTGAGCGTCAAAGTCAGGCTATCCTTGATATGCGTCTTCGTCGTTTGACAGGATTGGAACGTGATAAGATTCAGTCTGAATATGATGAATTAATTGCCTTGATTGCAGATTTGGCTGATATTCTTGCCAAACCTGAGCGCGTGGCTCAAATCATCAAAGAGGAGCTGGACGAAGTCAAACGCAAGTTTGGTGATAAGCGTCGAACGGAGTTGATGATCGGAGAAGTCTTAACTCTTGAAGATGAAGATTTGATTGAAGAAACTGATGTCTTGATTACCCTTTCTAATAAGGGCTATATCAAACGTTTGGACCAAGGTGAGTTCACTGCACAAAAACGTGGTGGCCGTGGAGTTCAAGGTACCGGAGTTAAGGATGATGACTTTGTGCGTGAGTTGGTTTCAACCAGTACCCATGATCATTTGCTCTTCTTTACCAATAAAGGACGCGTATATCGACTAAAAGGTTATGAAATACCTGAATACGGTCGTACTGCTAAGGGCTTACCAGTTGTCAATCTATTGAAGTTGGACGAAGGTGAGAGCATTCAGACCATCATCAACGTTGAGTCTGAACGTAGTGATGACGCTTATCTCTTCTTTACAACTCGTCACGGTATCGTGAAGAGAACCAGTGTCAAAGAGTTTGCTAACATTCGTCAAAATGGACTGAAAGCCTTGAATCTCAAGGATGAAGATGAATTGATTAATGTCTTGCTGACAGAAGAAGATACGGATATTATCATTGGTACCAAGTTTGGTTATGCTGTTCGCTTTAATCAATCAGCTGTTCGTGGCATGAGCCGTATCGCGACTGGTGTTCGAGGAGTCAATCTTCGTGAGGGTGACACAGTAGTTGGCGCTAGCGTGATTACAAACCAAGACGAGGTTCTTATCATCACTGAAAAAGGATATGGTAAACGTACACTTGCTACTGAATATCCTACTAAAGGCCGTGGTGGTAAAGGGATGAAGACAGCTAATGTTGCTGAGAAGAATGGTCCTCTGGCTGGTCTCCTTACTGTTAAAGGCGATGAAGACCTGATGATTATCACAGATACAGGTGTTATGATCCGTACAAATGTTGCCAATATTTCACAAACGGGACGCTCAACTATGGGAGTTAAGGTGATGCGTCTAGATCAGGATGCTAAGATTGTAACCTTTACAACGGTTGCTGCGGCAGAAAAAGAAGAAGTTGGGACTGAAATTGAAACAGAAGGTGAAGCATAATGTCTCATAAAAAAACGAAAAATAAAAAGAGTAAGAAAAACAAGCGAAGAAATCTATTTATCAATATTTTAGCAGGTTTCTTAATTCTTTTATCGCTAGCTTTAATTTTTAATTCAAAGATTCGTGATCTCTTTTTGGTCTGGAATACCAATAAATACCAAGTCAATCAAGTCACTAAGGAAAATATAGATGAAAATCTAAAAACCGAAGGGAATTTTGATTTTGACTCTGTTAAGTCTATTTCATCTGAAGCTGTATTGGCTTCACAATGGGATGCTCAGAAACTTCCTGTTATTGGAGGTATTGCTATTCCTGAAGTAGAGATTAACCTTCCTATTTTCAAAGGGTTGGATAATGTAAACCTGTTCTACGGAGCAGGGACCATGAAACCAGACCAAAGAATGGGAGAAGGGAACTATTCTCTAGCTAGTCACCATATCTTTACTGCTGAAAATGCCAGTCAAATGCTCTTCTCACCTTTGGTCAATGCCAAAGCAGGTATGAAAATTTACCTGACGGATAAGGATAAAGTTTATACTTATGAGATTACAGAAGTTAAACGTGTCACACCTGACCGTGTAGATGAAATCGAAGATCGTGATGGCGTAAAGGAGATTACTTTGGTTACCTGTGTTGATTATAATGCGACTGAGCGTATAATCGTCAAAGGAATCTTTAAAGAATCAAAAGCTTATTCTGAGACTTCTGAGGATATTTTGAAGGCCTTTAATCAACCGTATAGACAACGTTATTAAGAATGAATGAACCAGTGAAGTGCTATTTCACTGGTTTTTTATATGAACAAATAGAATCAAAATAGTTCTTATGAAAAAGGATAAGAAGGCTTAGGATAAAGATTTTTAAGATAAATATTTTAGAATTTTACAGAAAACGCTTTCTAGAAAAAAAGAATTATGTTATAATTATCACAAATAAAAGTTTAGGAGTTTTTTATGGTCTCTTCAGAATTTATTTCAAAGATTGAATTTGCTTGTAAGAAGAAAGAAAGTCTTTATAGCCAAAGCAAGTTTAAGTATGCGATTCGTTCCATGTTTGCAGGTGCTTTTCTAACATTTAGTACGGCAGCGGGCGCAGTTGGGGCTGACTTGATTAATAAGATTGCTCCAGGTAGTGGACGTTTTCTTTTCCCATTCGTTTTTGCTTGGGGATTGGCCTACATTGTTTTCTTGAATGCTGAGCTGGTAACTTCAAATATGATGTTTTTGACAGCTGGTAGTTTCTTGAAAAAAATTTCATGGAGAAAAACAGCTGAGATTTTACTATACTGTACCTTGTTCAATCTCATCGGAGCTTTGATAGCAGGTTGGGGCTTTGCTCATTCGGCAGCCTATGCAAATCTAACACATGATAGCTTCATTTCAGGGGTTGTAGAGATGAAGTTAGGTCGTTCCAATGAGTTAGTCCTACTTGAAGGTATTTTAGCCAATATCTTTGTAAATATTGCCATTCTTTCATTCGTTTTGGTGAAAGATGGTGGGGCCAAACTTTGGCTTGTCTTATCAGCAATTTACATGTTTGTATTCTTAACAAACGAACACATTGCTGCGAACTTTGCTTCTTTTGCGATTGTTAAGTTTAGTGTTGCAGCAGATTCAATTGCTAATTTTGACATACCTAATATTCTTCGTCACTGGGGTGTAACCTTTGTCGGAAACTTTATCGGAGGAGGTCTCTTGATGGGCTTGCCTTACGCCTTCCTCAATAAAAACGAAGACACTTATGTAGATTAAAAAACGGGCACGAGTTAATCGTGCTTTTTTGTTTGATGTGTAAGACTAGTCATAGTTGTTCCTTATATCAAAATATAGAAAAACGGTATTGGAAAAGACTAGCACAAGATGATACAATATCCCTAATGAAGCTATTTGGAGGTCGTCATATGACTCGTGATTTTAAATTTGAAACCCTACAATTACATGCTGGGCAAGTAGTTGATCCAGCAACTAAGTCTCGTGCAGTACCGATTTATCAAACAACATCCTTCGTTTTTGATGACACGCAAGAAGGTGCCGATTTGTTTGCCTTGAGAAAACCAGGGAACATTTATACTCGTATCACAAACCCTACAACAGCAGCCTTTGAGGAAAGAATTGCAGCTCTTGAAGGTGGTGTTGGAGCACTAGCGACAGCATCAGGGATGGCTGCTGTAACCTACACTATTTTGGCGCTTGCTCACGCAGGTGACCATGTGGTGGCAGCGTCAACTATTTACGGTGGGACCTTCAACCTCTTGAAGGAAACCCTTCCTCGTTATGGAATCACAACTACCTTTGTCGATGTGGATAATTTGGAAGAAGTGGAAGCAGCTATCAATGACAATACCAAGCTTGTCTTGATTGAAACCTTGGGGAACCCCTTGATTAACATTCCTGACTTGGAAAAATTGGCTGAGATTGCGCATAAACACCAGATTCCTCTCGTTTCTGACAACACTTTTGCCACACCATATTTGATTAACGTCTTCTCTCACGGTGTAGATATTTCCATTCACTCAGCAACTAAGTTTATCGGTGGACATGGTACGACTATTGGAGGAGTGATTGTCGATAGTGGTCGTTTTGACTGGGCAGCTTCAGGGAAATTCCCTCAATTTGTTGAGGAAGATCCAAGTTACCACAACTTGAGCTATACTCGTGATGTGGGTGCAGCAGCCTTTATTATCGCTGTTCGTGTTCAATTGCTCCGTGATACAGGTGCTGCCTTGTCGCCATTTAATGCCTTTCTCTTGCTCCAAGGGCTTGAAACTCTCTCTCTTCGTGTTGAACGTCACGTGCAAAATGCAGAGAAAATTGTTGATTTCCTTGTCAACCATCCTAAGGTAGAGAAGGTAAATTATCCAAAACTAGCTGACAGTCCATATCATGCCTTGGCTGAGAAATATTTGCCAAAAGGTGTTGGTTCAATCTTTACCTTCCATGTTAAAGGCGGAGAAACAGAAGCTCGCAAGGTAATTGATAATCTGGAAATCTTTTCTGACCTTGCAAACGTGGCAGATGCCAAATCTCTTGTTGTCCATCCTGCGACAACCACTCACGGTCAGTTGTCAGAAAAAGATCTAGAAGCAGCAGGTGTAACACCAAACCAAATCCGCTTGTCGATCGGTCTTGAAAATGTAGAGGATTTGATTGAAGATTTGCGCTTGGCCTTGGAAAAAATTTAAAGTAACAGATATAAACAGTGGGTTTCGACTCGCTGTTTTTGATTTTTCCTCAGGCATGATATAATGGTTACAGAAGTCTAGAAAGAGGAAAGTTATGAACGAAATCAAATGTCCCAACTGTGGGGAAGTCTTTACAGTAAATGAAAGTCAGTATACCGAACTCTTATCCCAAGTGAGAACTGCCGAGTTTGATAAGGAATTGCACGATCGCATGAAGCAGGAGCTGGCCTTGGTTGAGCAGAAGGCTATGAATGAGCAACAGACTAAACTGGCTCAAAAGGACCAAGAAATCGCGCAATTGCAGAGTCAAATCCAAAACTTTGATACAGAGAGAGAGTTAGCCAAGAAAGAGGTTGAACAGTCAAGTCATGAGGCCTTATTAGCAAAGGACAAGGAAGTACAGGCCTTGGAAAACCAACTGGCCACCTTGCGTTTGGAGCATGAAAATCAACTGCAAAAGACCCTTTCTGACTTAGAAAAAGAACGGGATCAGGTCAAAAATCAGCTCCTCTTGCAAGAAAAGGAAAATGAGTTATCTCTGGCCTCAGTCAAGCAAAATTACGAAGCCCAGCTTAAGGCAGCTAGTGAACAAGTAGAATTTTACAAGAATTTCAAAGCCCAACAATCTACAAAAGCTATCGGGGAAAGTTTGGAACAGTATGCAGAGAGTGAGTTTAACAAGGTTCGTAGTTTTGCCTTTCCAAATGCCTACTTTGAGAAGGATAACCAGCTCTCTGCGCGTGGATCTAAGGGGGACTTTATCTTCCGTGATTTTGATGAAAATGGTCTAGAATTCATTTCCATCATGTTTGAAATGAAAAATGAAGCGGATGGAACAGAGAAGAAGCATAAGAACTCGGATTTTTACAAAGAATTAGACAAGGACCGTCGGGAAAAGAACTGCGAGTATGCGGTTTTAGTGACCATGCTTGAGGCAGATAATGACTACTTTAACACTGGGATTGTGGACGTCAGTCATGAGTATGAAAAGATGTATGTGGTTCGTCCTCAATTCTTTATTCAGTTGATTGGGCTCTTGCGTAATGCAGCGCTTAATTCTCTAAAATACAAGCAGGAGTTGGCCTTGGTTCGCGAGCAAAATATCGATATTACGCATTTTGAGGAAGATTTGGATGCCTTTAAACTAGCTTTTGCCAAGAACTACAACTCTGCTTCGACCAACTTTGGCAAAGCTATTGATGAAATCGACAAGGCCATCAAACGCATGGAAGAGGTCAAGAAGTTCCTAACCACATCCGAAAACCAACTCCGCCTCGCAAACAATAAGTTGGAAGATGTTTCGGTTAAAAAATTGACCCGAAAAAATCCAACTATGAAAGCGAAGTTTGAAGCGCTGAAGGGGGAGTGAGGAAGAAAATAATGTTTTACTCTTCGAAAAATAAGGTCCTTCAACTAGATCAAAAAAACATGGATTATGTGACCTTTGGTAAAGGAAAGAAGTCTCTCGTTATCATACCAGGGTTGGGGGATGGATTACAGACAGTTAAGGGCATGGCTCAAATGCTAGCTTTAACTTACCGAGAATTTGCCAAGGTTTATAAAGTTTATGTTTTTAGTCGCATCAATAAGTTGCCAGAAAATTATACAACACGAAATATGGCTGCTGATGTAGCGGAAGCTATGGATGTATTGAATTTAAAAAGTTCTGTCGTCATGGGGATTTCCCAAGGTGGTATGATTGCTCAATGGGTAGCTGTAGATTTTCCAGAAAAGGTTGAAAGTTTGATTTTGGCTGTTACTACTGCAAAACTAAGTGAGCTTGGTAGGGAGCGGATTAGACGCTGGCTGAGCCTGAGTCAAATAGGGACTTATAAAGAACTGATGGTTGATATTGCTAGTCATTCTTACACAACTAAATCCTTCGGGAAATTCAAATACCTTTATCGAATAATGGGAATTTTTGGCCGTATTAAAGATAAACAACGCATTGCTATTCAGGCTGTATCTTGTTTGAAACACGATAGCCTAACCATTTTGGAAAAAATAAACTGTTCTACGCTAATCATTGGAGCAGAAAAGGATGATGTTCTAGGCGTAGAAGCTTCACTTGAATTGCATCAGCATATCAAAGATAGCCAGCTCACTATTTTGCCAGAGTGCGGCCATGCACTTTATGAGCAGAATAAGGATTTCCAAAAGAGAGTTTTAGTATTTTTAGAAAGTTAATGAATGAACGGTATTATCAACTTAAAAAAAGAAGCGGGGATGACCTCGCATGACGCGGTTTTTAAACTGCGTAAGATTTTGGGAACCAAGAAGATTGGTCATGGTGGGACCTTAGATCCTGATGTAGTAGGTGTTTTACCTATTGCGGTTGGCAAGGCGACCCGCATGGTCGAATTTATGCAGGATGAGGGAAAGGTCTATGAGGGTGAAATCACTCTGGGTTATTCCACGACGACCGAGGATGCTAGTGGAGAAGTGGTCGCAGAGACACCTGTTTTGTCGCCCTTGGATGAAACCATTGTCGATGAAGCGATTGCTAGTCTGATTGGGCCTATTACTCAGATTCCACCTATGTATTCGGCTGTCAAGGTTAATGGTCGTAAGCTCTATGAGTATGCGCGTGCAGGTCAGGAAGTGGAGCGTCCAGAACGTCAGGTGACTATTTATCAATTTGAGCGGACAAGTCCGATTTCTTATGAGGATGACCTCGTCCGATTCACTTTTCGTGTAAAATGTAGCAAAGGAACTTATATCCGTACCTTATCAGTTGACTTGGGAGAGAAGCTTGGTTACGCGGCCCATATGTCCCATTTGACACGGACCAGTGCTGCAGGTTTACAGTTAGAAGATGCCTTGACTTTGAATGAAATTGCTGCAAAAGTGGAGGCTGGTCAGCTGGACTTTCTCCATCCTCTTGAGATTGGTACAGGAGATCTTGTCAAAGTTTTCCTAACTCCAGAAGAGGCTACAGAAGTGCGCTTTGGTCGTTTTATCGAGCTAGACCAAATGGACAAAGAATTGGCTGCCTTTGAAGGAAATAAGTTGCTAGCTATTCTAGAAAAAAGGGACAATTTCTACAAACCAAGAAAGGTTTTTAGCTAGTTTAACTGGAGTGTGGGGATAGATTTGTGTTTCCCCTAGACTATCCAAATCAGACTATAAATTTTGTAAAAAATGTGATAAAATAGACGTCGGATAAAAAAACGGAGGATAGCATGCAAAATAGACCAATCATTATCGGAGTGACAGGTGGTTCTGGTGGAGGAAAAACTAGTGTTTCAAGAGCCATTTTATCGCATTTCCCTGATGAAAAGATTTCCATGATTGAGCATGATTCTTACTACAAGGATCAGTCTCATTTGACTTTTGAAGAACGTGTCAAAACCAACTACGACCACCCTTTTGCCTTTGATACAGACTTAATGATCGAGCAGATTAAGGAATTGTTGGCAGGGCGCCCAGTGGACATTCCAACTTATGACTATACAGCGCATACACGGAGTAGCAAGACCTATCGTCAGGAGCCTCAGGATGTCTTTATCGTTGAGGGGATTTTGGTCTTGGAGGACAAGCGTCTGCGCGATTTGATGGATATCAAGATTTTTGTGGATACAGATGATGATGTGCGTATTATTCGCCGTATCAAGCGTGATATGGAGGAGCGTGGCCGAAGCCTTGATAGCGTTATTGACCAATATCTGGGTGTGGTCAAACCCATGTACCATCAGTTTATCGAGCCGACCAAACGATATGCTGATATCGTCATTCCTGAAGGTGTCAGCAATACAGTTGCTATCGACCTTTTGACGACCAAGATTGCAAAGATTTTGGAAGAAGCACGAAACAGCAAATAATCAGATGAGGAGGCCTAGCCTCCTTTTCTATTTTTCCTTTGGTTTCAGTATGCAAAAGGAGATTTTTAATCATCTTTTTGGTATAATAATACCCATGGAAAAGCAAGAAAATGAATAGTAGGTGGAGATGGAAAAGTATTTATCGGTAACAACTTTGACCAAGTATCTGAAAATGAAATTCGATAAAGACCCTTACTTGGAACGGGTCTATTTAACTGGTCAAGTTTCCAACTTTCGTAAACGACCTACTCACCAATATTTCTCCCTAAAGGATGACCATGCAGTTATTCAAGCGACCATCTGGTCAGGGATCTATCAGAAATTAGGTTTCGACCTGGAAGAAGGAATGAAGATCAATGTAATTGGGCGTGTGCAGGTCTATGAACCAAGCGGGAGCTACTCTATCATCATTGAAAAAGCTGAGCCTGATGGGGTTGGGGCGCTTGCGATTCAGTTTGAACAACTCAAGAAAAAACTAACGGAAGAAGGTCTATTTCAAGAGAGATTCAAGCAACCTCTTCCCCAGTTTGCTAAGCGAATCGGTGTGGTAACCAGTCGCAGTGGAGCTGTTATTCGAGATATCATCACGACCGTCAGCAGACGTTTTCCTGGTGTTGATATCCTTCTCTATCCGACCAAGGTACAAGGTGATGGAGCAGCGGAGGAAATTGCTCGAAATATTGCGCGTGCCAATCAACGTGAGGACCTAGATGTTCTCATCATTGGTCGTGGTGGGGGTTCCATTGAGGATCTCTGGGCTTTTAACGAAGAGATCGTGGTACGGGCTATTTTTGAATCCCGTTTGCCAGTTATTTCTAGTGTTGGGCATGAAACAGATGTGACCTTGGCGGATTTTGTGGCAGATCGCCGTGCTGCAACGCCAACAGCTGCAGCTGAACTGGCTACGCCTGTGACTAAGTTGGATGTGTTAACCCATTTGCAAAATCAGGAAAAGCGGATGGCAACAGCAGTTCAGAATGTCCTGTCAAGAAAAAAAGAAGCTCTGAAAAAATGCAGTCAGTCAGTCATCTTTAGACAGCCAGAGCGTTTGTATGATGGTTATTTACAACGGTTAGATCAACTGCAACTGCGATTAAAACAAAGTTTGCGAACACGGATTTCTGATAATAAACAGCTAGTCCAAGCAAGAACGCATCAACTAGTCCAATTATCACCTGTTACCAAAATCCAGCGTTATCAAGACCGTCTAGGTCAGTTGGACAAGCTCCTACGCAGCCAAATGGCGCTAGTTTATGATGCCAAGGTTGCTGAAGTCAAGAGACTTTCAGAAGCTCTACTGATGTTGGATACCAGTCGAATAGTGGCGCGTGGTTATGCTATTGTCAAAAAAGAAGAGTCAGTAGTCGATTCTGTTGAGATGTTGAATAAAAAAGACCAAGTGACGCTTTTGATGCGAGATGGTCAAGTAGAATTAGAGGTTAAAGATGTCAAAACAAAAGAAATTTGAGGAAAATCTAGCAGAACTAGAGACCATTGTCCAAAGTTTGGAAAATGGTGAAATTGCTTTGGAAGATGCGATTGCGGCCTTTCAAAAGGGCATGGTCTTGTCAAAAGAGCTCCAAGCGACGCTGGACAAGGCTGAAAAGACCTTGGTTAAGGTCATGCAAGAAGACGGAACAGAAAGTGATTTTGAATGAAGAAGCAAGAAAAATTAGCTCTTGTCGAGTCTGCTTTGGAAGATTTTTATGGAGACCAGCAGTTTGCTTCTAGTCTTCGAGAGTCCGTTCTCTATTCCATTCATGCTGGGGGCAAGCGTATTCGGCCTTTTCTCTTGTTAGAGGTTCTGGAAGCCTTGCAAGTCGCTATTAAACCAGCACACGCGCAGGTGGCTGCGGCCTTGGAAATGATTCATACAGGGAGCTTGATTCACGATGATCTTCCAGCCATGGATGATGATGATTACCGTCGGGGGCGTTTGACCAATCATAAGAAATTTGGCGAAGCGATGGCAATATTGGCAGGTGATGCCTTGTTCCTAGATCCCTATGCCTTGATAGCGCAGGCGGATTTGCCAAGTCAGATCAAGGTGGATTTGATTGCCAACTTATCCCTTGCTTCAGGAAGTCTAGGAATGGTGGCAGGGCAGGTTTTGGACATGGAGGGCGAACACCAGCATTTGTCCTTGGAAGAACTTCAGACCATTCATGCCAATAAGACTGGGAAATTACTAGCTTATCCTTTCCAAGCAGCAGCTATTATAGCTGAATTGGCGCCTGAAATCCAAGCAAAATTGAAAACGGTTGGTGAATTGATTGGGCTGGCCTTTCAAGTTCGAGATGATGTGCTGGATGTGACAGCTAATTTTGAGGAAATCGGCAAGACTCCACAAAAGGATTTGCAGGCTGAAAAATCAACCTATCCAGCCTTGTTGGGCTTGGAAGAGGCCATTGCATTTTGTAACCAAACCTTGGATCAAGCTAATGCCAAGTTAGAAGAAATTGCCCAGCAAGTCAGCTTTGAAACAGCGCCGATTGTGAAAGTAGTAGAAAGTTTGAGAATCAATGGCTAAGGAAAGAGTGGATGTACTAGCTTATAAACAGGGCTTGTTTGAAACGCGAGAACAGGCCAAGCGCGGTGTCATGGCAGGTCTAGTCGTAGCTGTCCTTAATGGAGAACGCTTTGACAAACCAGGAGAAAAAATCCCAGATGATACTGAACTAAAACTCAAGGGTGAAAAACTCAAGTATGTCAGTAGAGGTGGTCTAAAACTAGAGAAGGCCTTGCAGGTCTTTGATTTATCAGTGGATGGAGCAACCACGATTGATATTGGGGCTTCCACTGGAGGATTTACTGACGTCATGTTGCAAAATGGTGCTGAGTTGGTCTTTGCAGTCGATGTTGGCACCAATCAGTTGGCTTGGAAATTACGCCAAGACCCACGAGTTGTCAGTATGGAGCAGTTCAATTTTCGCTATGCAGAAAAGACTGATTTCGAAAAGGAGCCGAGCTTTGCCAGTATTGATGTGAGTTTCATTTCCTTAAGTTTGATTTTACCAGCCTTGCACCGTGTCTTGGCAGATCAAGGGCAGGTTGTGGCTCTGGTTAAGCCCCAGTTTGAAGCAGGTCGTGAGCAGATTGGAAAGAATGGAATCATTCGCGATGCCAAGGTTCATCAAACTGTCCTTGAATCTGTCACTGCTATGGCAGTTGAGCAAGGTTTTTCAGTGCTTGGATTAGACTATTCACCAATCCAAGGTGGACATGGAAACATCGAATTTCTGGCATATTTGAAAAAGGAAGAGGGAGCAAGTAACCAAGTTGCTCCTGAAATAGAAAAAGTTGTAGAGAGAGCACATAGAGAATTTAAAGATGAATAAAAAAGAGAGACTTGAAAAAATTAGAAGATTTGTTACGGATTACCAGATCGGGACTCAGGAAGAAATTGTTGAGTACTTGAAGGAAGCAGGTATTTCTGCTACCCAAGCCACTGTCTCAAGGGACATCAAGGAGCTTGGGATTGTGAAAATTCCTTTGAAAAACAACACTTATATCTATGAGTTGCCAAAATCAATCGTCAAAAGTTTGCAGTTGGCTGAGGACAATATTGTGAGCTCTGAGTTAATGGGAAATATGATCAACCTTTCTGTCATTCCTGGAAATACTATTTTTGTGAAGAGTCAGTTGGTCGAAGCATTTCCTGAACAGATTTTTAGCTGTCTAGCTGATGATGATTCTATCTTAATTGTAGCTAGAACAGCAGAGGCAGCTGAAGAAATTGTTGAACAAGTCAAAAAATGGTAGGTCAGTATGTTACTTGAAATTTCGATAAAAAACTTTGCCATTATTGAGGCGATTTCGCTCAATTTTGAAAAAGGTATGACTGTTTTGACTGGGGAAACGGGTGCCGGAAAGTCTATCATTATCGACGCTATGAATCTCATGTTGGGGGCTCGTGCAACGACAGACGTTATTCGTCATGGTGCGCCAAAGGCGGAGATTGAAGGACTTTTTTCGGTTGAAAACAGTCGTGTTTTACAGGAACTTTTTGATGAGCAAGGTTTGGAAATGGGTGATGAAATTATCATCCGGCGGGAAATTTTGCAAAATGGTCGTAGTGTTAGTCGCGTGAATGGTCAGATGGTCAATCTGTCTGTCTTGCGTGCCATTGGGCAACACCTTGTGGATATCCATGGTCAGCATGACCAAGAGGAGTTAATGCGTCCACAGCTTCACATCCAGATGTTGGATGAGTTTGGTGATGTAGCTTTCTTGGAGCTGAAGGAGACCTATCAGACGAGCTTTGATGCCTATCGCAAAAAGCGTAAGCAGGTTCTAGAAGTCAAGAAAAACCAGCAGGAACACAAGGCTCGTATTGAGATGTTGGAATTTCAAATGGCAGAGATTGAGGCAGCTAACTTGCAGGCTGGTGAAGATTTGGCTCTCAACCAAGAACGAGATAAGCTTCTCAATCATAAAAATATTGCGGATACGCTAACCAATGCCTATAGCATGTTGGACAATGAGGAATTCTCCAGTCTTGCCAATGTGCGTTCGGCCATGAATGACATGGAAAGTGTTGAAGAATACGATCCTGAATACCGTGAAATTTCAAGTTCTCTATCAGAAACCTACTATGTTTTAGAAGATGTTAGCAAGCGTTTGGAAGATATTATTGAGGACTTGGATTTTGATGGCAATCTCCTCATGCAGGTTGAAAATCGCTTAGATCTTCTGAATACTATTACCCGCAAGTATGGTGGAACTGTGGACGACGTTTTGCTTTATTTTGCCAAGATTACAGAAGAGTACAATCTCTTGACAGGTAATAATCTTTCTTCCGAAGACATGGAAGCAGAGCTCAAGAAATTGGAAGTTAATCTTGTCGATTTGGCAGGGCAGCTTGCATCTGCTCGTCATGATTTGGCCCAGCAGCTCGAAGCTGAGATTAAGCAAGAACTGCAGGATCTCTATATGGAGAAGGCACAATTTCAGGTTCGCTTTAGTAAGAGTAAGTTCAGCCGTGAGGGGAATGAAACGGTCGAGTTTTACATTTCTACTAACCCGGGTGAGGATTTTAAACCCTTGGTCAAAGTTGCGTCTGGTGGAGAATTATCCCGTCTCATGTTAGCTATCAAGTCAGCTTTTTCTCGTAAGGAAGGTAAGACTAGTATTGTCTTTGATGAGGTGGATACGGGAGTTTCAGGTCGTGTAGCCCAGGCCATTGCTCAAAAGATTCATAAGATTGGTCAGCATGGTCAGGTTCTTGCTATTTCTCACCTTCCACAAGTGATTGCCATCGCGGATTATCAATTCTTTATTGAGAAGATTAGTGATGAGCACTCTACGGTGTCGACGGTTCGCCTCTTGACTATAGAAGAGCGAGTAGAGGAAGTAGCTAAAATGTTGGCTGGGGAAAATGTAACCGAAGCGGCCCTTACCCAAGCGAGAGAATTATTGCAAACGAGGGAGAAATAAATGACAGACTATTATGTTATTGGAGATGTTCACGGGAAAGCAGGTATGCTAGAAGATCTGCTCAAAACCTGGGATGGTCACACCCAGTTGCTCTTTCTAGGGGATTTGATTGACCGAGGTGAAGATAGTCGCCGTGTTCTAGAAATGGTCAAAGACTTGGTCGACAATCAAGGGGCTATCTGTCTATCAGGAAACCACGAGTATATGTTTCTGACTTGGCTCGATGACCCAGAAGAAAGCTATGACCATTATCGTCGCAATGGTGGAGATACAACTATTAACTCTATCCTAGGTCGTCCCTTGGATGCACCAGTTGATGGCGTAGAAGATGCCAAGCGTGTTGCGACTGAAGCGGCAGACTTGGTCGAATTTATTCGTCAAATGCCATTTGTAGTAGAGACAGACAAGTATATCTTTGTTCATGCGGGTATTGACTTGACCTTGGAAGACTGGCATGAAACCACAGATTATAAGAAAGTCTGGCTCAGAAAGCCATTCCACGAAGCCGAAAATCATACTGGAAAAACTATTGTATTTGGGCATACACCAGTTTATGGTTTGCTCAAGCAAGACCGAGGTACTGCTGAGCTTTGGATAACAGAGGATGGCAAGATTGGCATGGATGGAGGAGCTGTCTATGGCGGTGTCCTTCATGGGATTGTCTTTACTGACCAAGGAATGACAGAACACCACTTTATCGAAAATGATGGCTTTATTGCCGAAGATTAGTACTCCTAGCAGGGTATGGTCTTGTCAAAATGTTAAAAACAATTTATAATTAATAGATACCCTGAAAGGAAGAGCATCATGAACTTAGAAGATTTGAAAAAACGACAGGAGAAGATTCGGAACTTCTCTATTATCGCCCATATTGACCATGGGAAATCAACCCTAGCAGACCGCATTTTGGAAAAGACGGAGACGGTTTCTAGTCGTGAAATGCAAGCCCAGCTTCTGGATAGTATGGATCTAGAACGAGAGCGCGGAATTACCATCAAACTTAATGCCATCGAGCTGAATTATACTGCTAAAGATGGGGAGACCTATATTTTTCACTTGATAGACACACCTGGGCATGTGGACTTTACCTATGAAGTGTCGCGTTCGCTAGCAGCCTGTGAAGGAGCGATTTTGGTGGTCGATGCAGCCCAAGGGATTGAGGCGCAGACCCTTGCCAATGTTTATCTAGCCTTGGATAATGATTTGGAAATTCTTCCTGTTATTAACAAGATTGACCTACCAGCAGCCGATCCTGAGCGAGTTCGTACAGAGATTGAGGATGTCATCGGACTAGATGCCAGCGAAGCAGTTTTAGCTTCTGCCAAAGCTGGTATTGGTATTGAAGAAATTCTCGAGCAAATCGTAGAGAAAGTTCCCGCACCAACTGGTGATGTTTCAGCTCCACTCAAAGCCTTGATTTTCGACTCAGTTTATGATGCTTATCGTGGGGTTATCCTCCAAGTTCGTGTCATGGACGGAGTTGTTAAACCTGGCGATAAGATTCAACTCATGAGCAATGGAAAGACCTTTGATGTGACGGAGGTCGGAATTTTCACTCCGAAAGCAGTAGGACGTGATTTCCTAGCGACAGGTGACGTTGGTTATATTGCGGCTTCTATCAAGACGGTTCAAGACACGCGTGTCGGAGATACAGTGACCCTGGCAAGCAATCCTGCCACAGAGCCTCTAGATGGCTACAAGCAAATGAACCCTATGGTCTTTGCAGGACTTTACCCAATCGAATCGAACAAGTACAATGACCTTCGTGAAGCACTTGAGAAACTACAGCTCAACGATGCTAGCTTGCAGTTTGAACCAGAAACATCTCAGGCTCTTGGATTTGGTTTCCGTTGTGGATTCCTTGGACTCCTCCATATGGATGTTATCCAAGAGCGTTTAGAGCGTGAGTTTAACATTGACCTCATTATGACAGCTCCTTCTGTTATCTACAAGGTTAACCAAACTGACGGTGAGTCTATGGATGTGTCAAATCCATCAGAATTCCCAGACCCAACTAAGATTGCGACCATTGAAGAACCGTATGTCAAGGCTCAGATTATGGTGCCGCAGGAGTTCGTTGGAGCAGTGATGGAACTGGCTCAACGCAAGCGTGGGGACTTTGTGACTATGGATTATATTGATGATAATCGTGTCAATGTCATCTATCAAATTCCACTTGCTGAAATCGTATTTGACTTTTTTGATAAGCTCAAGTCTTCGACGCGTGGTTATGCAAGCTTTGACTATGAATTGTCAGAGTACCGTCCATCTAAGCTGGTCAAAATGGACATCCTTCTCAATGGTGATAAGGTCGATGCTCTCAGCTTTATCGTCCACAAGGACTTTGCCTACGAGCGTGGTAAACTCATCGTTGATAAGCTTAAGAAAATCATCCCTCGTCAACAGTTTGAGGTGCCAATTCAAGCAGCTATTGGACACAAAATTGTGGCTCGTACGGATATCAAGGCCCTTCGTAAAAACGTACTTGCCAAGTGTTATGGTGGTGACGTTTCGCGTAAACGTAAACTCCTTGAAAAACAAAAAGCTGGTAAGAAGCGTATGAAAGCCATTGGTTCTGTCGAAGTTCCACAAGAAGCCTTCCTTAGCGTCTTGAGCATGGATGAAGAATAGAAATAGAAAATAAAACTCTTGAAGATTTTTCAAGAGTTTTTGCTTTAAATGTGAGCTATAAAATCGTAAACTAACAGAATCGATTAGGTTAGAATTTGACAGAAGTCCTTATTTTTCTTATAATGCAGATGGAAAGGTGGTAGGATGAAAAAATTATTAATTTTAGGTACTGTAGTTACTGCTAGTGTTTTTCTAGCTTCATGCTCCAATAAATCGCAAACAGCAACCGAAGAAAGTTCGTCTGCAGTTGTTAGTTCTTCTAGCAGTCAGGAAACGAGTAGCTCTAGCTCTGCTGTTTCTGAAGCGAAAAAGGAAGAGACGCAAATCATCGGCTCGAATGAATATGGGTTTGTCAAGGTACCCAAATCATGGGTTCGATTCCATGAAGTAGAAGGTGGAAATGATATACAGTATAGTGATGGAACAGGTATCAACATTGTCACACTTAATACCTTCAAGGCTGAGCAGTTTAATATCAGCGAAGAAGAGTATGCTAAACTGGATGTTGTGACTGTCTCATCTAGTATTTTAACTTCCAAAGAACAAAGCTCTGATTTCAGTAAGGTTTGGGGCTCCAAATCAACCATTGGAGGCTATGAAGCCTATGTTGTCAATGCAATTGCTAAATCAGGGAAATACCTCGTTACTTGGGTTTTCCGATCAAATGATGGTATAATCCGCTATGTTTCACTTGAAGGGGATGGGGAAACTTTAAAAACAATCTTACCGATGGTTGAAAGTAGCTGGTCAACTACTAAATCTGAATAAATGAAAAAAGAAGATCCTTGGTCTTCTTTTTATTTTTTTTTACGAATAGATAGATGAGTAGAAAAAGAAATGGAGTTGTAAATGAAGATCACAAACTATGAGATTTACAAATTGAGAAAAGCTGGGCTGACCAATCAACAAATTTTAACTGTACTTGAATACGATGAGACTGTAGATCAGGAGCTTTTGCTAGGTGATATTGCTGAAATCTCTGGTTGCCGCAATCCTGCTGTCTTTATGGAACGCTATTTCCAGATAGATGATGCGCAGTTGGAGAAGGAGTTTCAAAAATTCCCATCCTTCTCGATTCTTGATGACTGTTATCCTTGGGATCTGAGTGAGATTTATGACCCTCCAGCTCTTTTGTTTTATAAAGGGAATCTGGACTTGTTGAAGTTTCCGAAGGTTGCTGTTGTGGGGAGTCGTTCATGTTCAAGTCAGGGAGCAAAGTCGGTTCAGAAAGTCATTCAAGGTTTGGAAAACGAGTTAATTGTGGTCAGTGGTTTGGCCAAAGGGATTGATACGGCTGCCCATATGGCTGCACTCCAGAATGGAGGAAGAACGATTGCCGTCATTGGAACAGGCTTGGATGTTTTTTATCCCCGAGCCAATAAACGTTTGCAGGAACACATTGGTAATCACCATTTGGTACTTAGCGAGTACGGACCTGGTGAGGAACCCTTGAAATTTCACTTTCCAGCTCGTAATCGCATCATTGCTGGCCTTTGCCGTGGTGTGATCGTTGCAGAGGCAAGGATGCGTTCTGGTAGTCTTATTACCTGTGAGCGAGCTATGGAAGAAGGACGCGATGTTTTTGCTATTCCAGGAAACATTTTAGATGGCCATTCAGATGGCTGTCACCACCTGATTCAAGAGGGAGCAAAGCTGATTAGTAGCGGTCAAGATGTGCTGGCTGAGTTTGAATTTTAAGGAGAAATTTGTTCCCTCAGATAAACTTTTCTTCTATATATAGGACTTAGGTCTTGACAGCTATAGAAAAATGGTTTACACTTTATAAAGTTTATTACTTTGAAAAGGTGTGATAGTGTGGCTACGGCAACAAAGAAGAAAAAATCAACAGTTAAGAAAAATCTAGTCATCGTAGAGTCGCCTGCCAAGGCGAAAACGATTGAGAAATATCTAGGCAGAAATTACAAAGTTTTAGCCAGTGTCGGGCATATCCGTGATTTGAAAAAATCCAGTATGTCGGTCGATATTGAAAATAACTATGAACCTCAGTATATCAATATCCGTGGGAAAGGCCCTCTCATTAATGACTTGAAAAAAGAAGCTAAAAAGGCCAATAAAGTCTTTCTTGCAAGTGACCCGGACCGTGAAGGAGAAGCGATTTCCTGGCATTTGGCTCATATTCTCGATTTGGATGAAAATGATGCCAACCGTGTGGTCTTTAATGAAATCACCAAAGACGCAGTCAAAAATGCCTTTAAAGAGCCTCGCAAGATTGACATGGACTTGGTCGATGCCCAACAGGCTCGTCGTGTCTTAGACCGCTTGGTGGGGTATTCAATTTCGCCAATTTTGTGGAAAAAGGTCAAGAAGGGCTTATCAGCAGGACGCGTGCAGTCAGTTGCCCTTAAGCTCATCATTGACCGTGAAAATGAAATCAATGCCTTTCAACCAGAAGAATACTGGACAATTGATGGTGTTTTTAAGAAGGGAACCAAACAATTTCAGGCTTCTTTCTATGGTATGAATGGCAAAAAGATGAAATTGACCACCAACGAAGAAGTCAAAGAAGTCTTGTCCCATTTGACTAGCAAAGATTTCATAGTAGACCAGGTAGATAAGAAAGAACGCAAACGCAATGCGCCCCTACCTTATACTACTTCAACCATGCAGATGGATGCGGCTAACAAAATTAATTTCCGTACTCGAAAGACCATGATGGTGGCCCAACAGCTCTATGAAGGGATCAATATCGGATCAGGCGTGCAAGGTTTGATTACCTATATGCGTACAGACTCGACTCGTATCAGCCCTGTGGCTCAGAACGAAGCGGCAAGCTACATTAACAACCGTTTTGGTAGCAAGTATTCCAAGCATGGTAGCAAGGTCAAGAATGCCTCAGGTGCTCAGGATGCCCACGAAGCCATTCGTCCATCTAGTGTCTTTAATACACCAGAAAGCATCGCTAAGTACTTGGACAAAGACCAGCTCAAGCTCTATACCCTTATCTGGAACCGTTTTGTAGCTAGCCAGATGACGGGAGCTATTTTTGATACCATGGCTGTTAAGCTCTCTCAAAATGGGGTTCAGTTTGCGGCAAATGGTAGTCAAGTTAAGTTTGATGGTTATCTTGCTATCTACAATGACTCTGACAAGAACAAGATGTTGCCAGATATGGCTGTTGGAGATGTGGTCAAGCAGGTCAATAGCAAGCCAGAACAACATTTCACTCAACCGCCAGCTCGCTATTCGGAAGCGACTCTTATCAAGACATTGGAAGAAAATGGAGTTGGCCGTCCGTCAACCTACGCTCCGACCATTGAAACCATCCAAAAACGTTACTACGTTCGTCTGGCTGCTAAACGTTTTGAACCAACAGAGTTGGGTGAAATTGTTAATAAACTCATTGTTGAATATTTCCCAGATATCGTAAATGTGACCTTCACAGCTGAAATGGAAGGAAAACTGGATGATGTCGAAGTTGGTAAAGAGCAGTGGCAACGGCTCATTGACGCCTTTTACAAACCATTCTCTAAAGAAGTAGCCAAGGCTGAATCCGAAATGGAAAAAATCCAGATCAAGGATGAGCCAGCTGGATTTGACTGTGAAGTTTGTGGCAGTCCAATGGTAATTAAGCTAGGACGTTTTGGTAAATTCTATGCTTGTAGCAACTTCCCAGACTGCCGTCATACACAAGCGATTGTTAAGGAGATTGGTGTCGAGTGTCCAAGCTGTCATCAAGGACAAATCATTGAACGCAAAACCAAGCGCAATCGTATCTTCTATGGTTGCAATCGCTATCCAGAATGTGAGTTTACTTCCTGGGACAAACCAATTGGCCGTGACTGTCCAAAATGCGGACACTTCCTAGTGGAGAAAAAAGTCCGTGGTGGTGGTAAGCAGGTTGTATGTAGTAATGGCGACTACGAAGAAGAGAAAATTAAATAAAATGCAGAGTCCTGAAAATGAATTTCAGGCTCTTTTTACTTGAAGCTTGACAAATTTCCTCACTTTGTGGGAAACTAGTAGAAGATTATTTCAATTAGGAGAAGACATGCGTATTATTTACCTAAGTATTGGTTTTATTTCTTTAGCCTTGGCTCTTGTTGGGGTTGTCTTGCCCCTCTTGCCAACAACGCCCTTCCTTTTGCTATCAATTGCTTGCTTTTCCAAGTCTTCAAAGAGATTTGAAGACTGGCTTTATCATACAAAGCTTTATCAGACTTATGTAGCGGACTTTCGGGAAACCAAGTCAATCGCGCGTGAACGAAAGAAAAAAATTATCGTATCTATCTATATCTTGATGGGGATTTCTATTTATTTTGCCCCTCTTTTACCAGTCAAAATCGGTCTGGGAGCCCTGACTATCTTTATTACCTACTATCTCTTTAAAGTCATTCCTGACAAAGAATAGATAAAAATAGTAGTTATTTGCCTTGATAAAAATGAAAGCATATTTAAAATAATATGATATAATAAATTTAAAGAAAACATCAAGGAGAATCAAATGATTTACGAATTTTGTGCTGAAAATGTGACCTTGCTTGAAAAAGCGATGCAGGCTGGAGCTCGTCGAATCGAACTTTGTGACAATCTAGCAGTGGGTGGAACAACACCTAGCTATGGAGTGACCAAGGCGGCGGTTGAACTGGCAGCTAACTACGACACCACCATCATGACCATGATTCGTCCCCGTGGTGGCGATTTTGTCTATACTGATCTTGAAATAGCGATCATGCTGGAAGACATTCGTTTGACTGCTCAGGCTGGAAGTCAAGGGGTGGTATTTGGGACATTAACTGCTGATAAGAAGTTGGATAAGACTAATCTTGAGAAGCTGATTGCCGCATCTAAAGGAATGGAAATTGTCTTTCACATGGCCTTTGATGAATTGAGTGATGAAGACCAGTTGGAAGCCATTGACTGGCTAAGCCAAGCTGGTGTCACCCGTATCCTAACTCGTGCTGGTGTGTCTGGAGACTCGCTAGAGAAACGTTTCGCTCATTATCACAGAATTTTGGAACATGCTAAAGGTAAAATTGAAATTCTACCAGGTGGGGGGATTGACTTGGACAACCGTCAAACCTTTATTGACCAGTTGGGCGTGACACAATTGCATGGAACTAAGGTTGTCTTTTAAAAAAATAGAAAGGAACTGCTAGCTTTTGGTAGCAGTTTTCACTTATGTTTGAAATTTTTAAATCCTACCAGTTTAATAAAGAAAAAGCTCATGCCTATGGTTTTGTAGAAATGGGGGAAGTTTGGACCTATAGTTGCCAGATTTTGCAAGGTGACTTTTCCATGACAGTCTCTATCACTCCTGATAATGTGAGTTTTCAGGTTTTTGATCAGGAAACGGGTGACCTCTATCCTCAAGTACATATGGAAAGTATGACAGGAAGCTTTGTTGCAAGTGTCCGTGAGGCTTGTTTGGAGATTCTCTACCAGATTCGGAAGGCTTGCTTTGATGTACAGGATTTTATCTGTCCTCAGACTAAGCGTATCATGGATAAGGTTCAGGAAAAGTATGGTAATCAGTTGGAGTATCTGTGGGAAAAGTCTCCTGATACAGCTGTATTGCGCCATGAAGACAATCAAAAGTGGTATGCTGTTGTGATGAGAATCCCATGGGATAAGCTGGAAAAGGGCAGAGAAGGGCTAGTCGAAGCAGTCAACCTCAAACACGACCAAGTAGCTGACCTGTTTTCACAAAAGGGTATTTATCCAGCTTTTCATATGAATAAACGCTACTGGCTTAGTCTGGCACTTGATGATAGTTTGCAAGATGAAGAAGTGATAGAACTCATCGAAAGAAGTTGGAACTTGACTGTGAAAAAATAAGGAAAGTTACTTGATTTTTCAAATACTTTCAATTAGCAAAATATTCTTTACTGAAGAAATTTTCAGAAAATAATGGATTTTTTCTTGACAAGTGTTTTTAGCTATGCTAAAATACTAAACAAGATATCAAACGAAGGAGAAAGTCAAACATGAAAACAGCTAAGTTTAATCAATTTGCTTTGTTGTTGAGGTACTCGGGCTAGTGCAAAAGCATTAGTCCTGTTTGGCTTACCAAGCGGGAGTAAATCAACATCTCGCTTGGGCTTCTAAGCGAGATGTTTTTTTAAAACCACATTTGGAAAAGGGGAAATCTTATGCGTAAAGTTGAATTTTTTGATACAAGCCTTCGTGATGGGGAACAAACACCTGGTGTTAACTTCTCAATAAAGGAAAAAGTTTCCATTGCAAGGCAGCTGGAGAAATGGGGAATTTCTGTAATTGAAGCTGGTTTTCCGGCTGCTAGTCCTGATTCATTTATAGCCGTTCAAGAAATTGCTAAAGCCATGAAAAAAACAGCAGTGACAGGATTAGCTCGTTCTGTAAAATCTGATATTGATGCTTGTTATGAGGCTCTTAAGGATGCCAAGCATCCACAAATTCATGTCTTTATCGCTACCAGTCCGATTCACCGCAAGTATAAGCTCAATAAGAGCAAGGAAGAGATTTTAGAAGCTATCAAGGAACATGTTTCTTACGCACGTTCTAAGTTTGAAATCGTCGAATTCTCTCCTGAAGATGCGACTAGAACAGAGTTGGATTTCCTCTTGCAAGTCGTTCAAACAGCGGTCGATGCAGGTGCATCTTATATCAATATCCCTGACACAGTTGGCTTTACGACTCCAGAAGAGTTTGCACGTATCTTTGACCACTTGACTGAAAATATTAAATCAGATCATAAAGTTGTCTTTGGTGTCCACTGTCACGATGATCTCGGTATGGCAACTGCAAATACTTTGACAGCAATTAAACACGGTGCTGGACGTGTCCAGGGAACTATTAATGGTATCGGTGAACGCGCAGGTAATGTTGCTCTTGAAGAAGTAGCTGTTGCTTTGAAGATTCGTGAGGATTTCTTCCAAGCCACTAGTGATATTGTTTTGGATGAAACAATGAATACGTCTGAAATGGTTTCTCGCTTCTCTGGTATTCCAGTTCCTAAAAACAAGGCTGTGGTTGGTGGTAATGCCTTCTCCCACGAGTCTGGTATTCACCAAGATGGAGTCCTTAAAAATCCTCTCACTTATGAGATCATCACACCTGAATTGGTTGGTGTTAAGAGTAATAGTCTTCCGCTTGGAAAATTGTCAGGTCGCCATGCCTTTGTTGAAAAACTAAGAGAACTGGCCCTAGATTTTACAGAAGAGGATATCAAACCACTCTTTGCTAAGTTCAAGGCACTAGCGGACAAGAAACAAGAAATCACAGATGCAGATATTCGAGCTCTGGTCGCTGGCACCATGGTTGAAAACCCAGAAGGCTTCCACTTTGATGATTTACAACTTCAAACCCATGCAGATAATGACATTGAAGCGCTTGTTAGCCTAGCAAATATGGATGGTGAGAAAGTCGAATTCAATGCAACAGGTCAAGGTTCCGTTGAAGCAATATTTAACGCTATCGATAAGTTCTTTAACCAATCTGTCCGCTTGGTGTCCTATACTATTGATGCGGTAACAGATGGTATCGATGCCCAAGCTCGTGTCTTGGTTACTGTTGAAAACAGAGATACAGAAACCATATTTAACGCAGCAGGTCTTGATTTCGATGTATTGAAGGCTTCGGCTATTGCCTATATCAATGCCAATACCTTTGTTCAAAAAGAGAATGCTGGTGAGATGGGGCGTAGCGTTTCCTACCGAGACATGCCTAGTGTGTAAAGGAGAGGGCTATGACAAAGAAAATAGCAGCACTAGCAGGGGATGGAATCGGTCCAGAAATCATGGAAGCTGGTTTAGAGATTCTGGAAGCTCTAGCTTCAAAAACTAGCTTTGACTATGAGATTGACAGACGCTCCTTCGGAGGTGCAGGTATTGATGCTGCGGGGCATCCCTTACCTGATCAAACCCTCAAGGCATGTAGAGAAGCAGATGCCATTCTCCTAGCGGCTATCGGTAGTCCCCAGTATGATGGAGCAGCGATTCGGCCTGAACAAGGCTTGCTGTCTCTTCGTAAGGAACTCAATCTCTATGCCAATATAAGGCCTGTAAAAATCTTTGATAGTCTTAAGCATTTGTCACCACTTAAATCAGAACGAATTGCTGGTGTAGACTTTGTCGTGGTGCGTGAGTTGACAGGTGGGATTTACTTCGGTGATCATATCCTTGAAGAGCGCAAAGCACGTGATATCAACGACTATAGCTACGAAGAAGTAGAGCGGATTATTCGAAAGGCCTTTGAAATTGCAAGAAATCGGAGAAAAATCGTTACTAGTATCGATAAGCAAAATGTTCTAGCGACTTCAAAACTCTGGCGGAGAGTAGCTGAGGAAGTTGCGCAGGATTTCCCAGATGTAACCTTGGAACACCAGTTGGTGGACTCAGCTGCCATGCTTATGATTACCAATCCTGCCAAGTTTGATGTCATCGTGACAGAGAATCTTTTCGGAGATATCTTATCTGATGAATCAAGTGTTCTATCTGGTACACTTGGAGTTATGCCATCAGCCAGTCATTCTGAAAAAGGTCCAAGTCTTTATGAACCTATTCATGGTTCGGCGCCTGATATTGCAGGTCAAGGAATTGCCAACCCTATCTCCATGATTTTGTCAGTTGCTATGATGTTGAGAGATAGCTTTGGACGTTATGAGGATGCGGAGCGTATCGAACATGCTGTTGAAGCTAGTTTAGCGGCTGGTGTTTTAACAAGAGATATTGGAGGACAGGCTTCGACCAAGGAAATGACAGAAGCCATCATTGAAAGATTATGAAGATAAATGAAGAAATCACGCTAGCCCTTTTGATTTGGAATTTGCTGATTTTCTTGATTTATGGCATTGACAAATCCAAGGCAAGAAGAGGTGCTTGGCGCATCCCAGAGAAAATCTTACTCCTTTTAGCCCTTACTTGTGGTGGTTTTGGTGCCTGGTTGGCAGGAATCAGATTTCACCACAAGACTAGAAAATGGTACTTTAAAACGGTTTGGTTTCTCGGGATGGTAACCACACTAGTAGTCTTATATTTTATTTGGAGGTAATGGATGGCAGGAAAATCAATTTTTGATAAATTATGGGACCGCCATGTCATCACAGGAGAAGAGGGGCAGCCCCAACTCATGTATGTGGACCAGCACTATATTCATGAAGTGACTAGTCCCCAAGCTTTTCAAGGATTACGAGATGCAAGTCGCAGATTGAGACGGCCAGACTTGACATTTGGAACTTTTGATCATAATGTTCCGACCGTCAATATTTACGATATTCGAGATGTGATTTCTAAGGCTCAAATTGATAAGCTTGCTGAAAATGTTGAGGAGTTTGGGATTGAACATGCGGCCCACGGTTCTGAAAAGCAGGGGATTGTTCACATGGTAGGTCCAGAAACAGGACGGACGCAACCAGGAAAATTCATCGTCTGTGGAGACAGCCATACGGCTACTCACGGAGCTTTCGGAGCCATCGCCTTTGGGATTGGGACCAGTGAAGTCGAGCATGTCTTCGCTACCCAGACCCTCTGGCAAGTCAAACCCAAGAAAATGTTGGTAGAATTCACTGGTGTTCCTCAAAAAGGAGTTTATTCTAAGGATTACATTCTCGCCTTGATTGCCAAGTACGGCGTTGCTTGTGGTGTAGGATATGTGGTGGAATATCGTGGGCAAGCAATTGATGCACTGACCATGGAAGAGAGAATGACCATCTGCAATATGTCCATCGAGTTTGGCTCTAAGATGGGCATCATGAATCCAGATCAGTCTACCTATGATTATCTCAAGGGACGGGAATGTGTTCCAGAAGCTTTCGAAGAGGCAGTTGCTGACTGGAAGACGCTTGTCAGTGATAGTGATGCTGTTTATGATAAGGTTATCCAGATGGATGTCTCTGACTTGGCACCTATGGTGACCTGGGGAACCAATCCTGCTATGGGCGTTGACTTTGACAGTAGTTTTCCAGAAATTAAGGATATGAATGATGAACGAGCTTATCATTACATGAACTTGGAGCCTGGTCAAAAGCCGGCAGATATTGAACTAGGATATATTTTTATCGGGTCTTGTACCAATGCTCGGCTAAGTGACTTGCAACTGGCTGCTCGATTTGTCAAAGGAAAGAAAATAGCTCCCAATCTAACAGCAATTGTAGTTCCAGGCTCTCGTCCTGTCAAACGAGCTGCTGAGAAGTTGGGCTTGGACAAGGTCTTCCTAGATGCTGGTTTTGAGTGGAGAGACCCGGGTTGCTCCATGTGTCTAGGGATGAATCCAGACAAGGTACCCGATGGTGTCCACTGTGCTTCAACCAGTAACCGCAACTTTGAAGACAGACAGGGATTTGGTGCTAAGACCCATCTCTGCAGTCCAGCCATGGCAGCGGCGGCAGCTATTGCAGGGCGTTTCGTAGATGTTCGGCAGATGCCAGAAGCCCAGTAAGGAGAGGATATGGAGAAATTTACAGTTTATACGGGAACAACCGTTCCTCTTATGAATGATAACATTGATACCGACCAAATCCTTCCCAAGCAGTTTCTCAAGTTAATTGATAAAAAAGGCTTTGGTAAGTACCTCATGTATGCTTGGCGTTATCTGGACGATAACTACACTGAGGATCCAGACTTTGTCTTTAACCGACCTGAATATCGAAAAGCTAGTATTCTTATCTCAGGGGATAACTTTGGCGCAGGTTCTTCGAGAGAACACGCAGCTTGGGCTCTAGCCGACTATGGTTTTAAGGTCGTGATTGCAGGCTCTTTCGGTGACATTCATTACAATAATGAACTCAATAATGGCATGTTGCCTATTGTTCAGCCTAGGGAGGTTAGAGAAAAGCTAGCCCAACTCAAACCGACCGACCAGGTAACTGTAGACTTGGAACAACAAAAAATCATCTCACCAGTTGGAGAATTCACTTTCGAAATTGATAGTGAGTGGAAACACAAGCTTTTAAATGGTTTGGATGATATCGGTATTACTTTGCAGTATGAAGATTTGATTGCTGCCTATGAAAAACAACGCCCAGCCTACTGGCAGGATTAGAAAAAAATAGAAAAGGAACTATAGAACTATGACAAAACACATTCAATGGAACGGAACACTTTCACAAGAAGGCTATGACATTTTAAAAGGTGAGGGAGGGTGCATTGTATGCCCTACAAAAGTTGGTTACATTATCATGACTAGCGATAAGGCAGGACTTGAACGCAAGTTTGAAGCTAAAGAACGTAACCGTAACAAGCCAGGTGTTGTACTTTGTGGTAGCATGGACGAGCTTCGCGCTTTAGCACAACTCAATCCAGAAATTGAAGCCTTCTATCAAAAACATTGGGACGAAGATATTCTCCTTGGCTGTATCCTTCCTTGGAAACCAGAAGCTTTTGAAAAACTCAAAGCATACGGTGATGGCCGAGAAGAACTTATGACAGACGTTCGTGGTACTAGCTGTTTTGTCATCAAGTTTGGTAAAGCTGGTGAACAGTTGGCTGCTAAACTTTGGGAAGAAGGTAAAATGGTCTATGCCTCATCTGCAAACCCATCTGGAAAAGGAAACCGTGGTAAGGTGGAAGGGATCGGAGAACGTATCGAAGGAGCAGTGGACCTTGTCATCGAAGCAGACTACTACGTTGCATCAATCCAACCTGACAAAACGATTGAAACGCGCTACGAGCAAGGTGTGATGGTGTCTATGGTTGATAAAGACGGCAAACTAATCCCAGAACAAGGAGGAGCACGTTCAACTTCACCAGCGCCAGTTGTGATCCGCAAAGGGCTTGACATTGATAAAATCATGATGCATTTATCAGATACCTTTAACTCATGGGACTACCGTCAGGGTGAGTATTACTAAGATTGAAGAAGAGGAGAGATTAGATTCTCTCCTCTTTCGCTCCCCTTTTTTAAGTAAAAACCGAACATTATTGTTTCATAATTGAAATTATTTGACAAAAGCTGTACTTTGGTTTATAATAAGTCAAGGAAACGTCGGAAAAAGGCGTAGAGATGCGCAAGCATAGGTAGATCATTACAAAAGAAACGAGACATCGATATGTTAAATGAATTTCCAATTTTTGATTACGAAGATATTCAGTTGATCCCAAATAAATGTGTCATTAAAAGCCGTGCAGAAGCAGACACAAGTGTCACACTTGGAAATCACACTTTCAAACTACCTGTTGTGCCAGCAAATATGCAGACGATTTTGGATGAGAACGTAGCAGAGCAACTTGCTAAAGGCGGTTACTTTTACATTATGCACCGTTTTGATGAAGCGGGGCGCATTCCTTTTATCAAACGTATGCACGATCAAGGGCTCATTGCTTCCATTTCTGTTGGTGTCAAGGATTACGAGTATGACTTTGTTAGCCAGCTCAAGGCTGATGCTCCTGAGTACATCACAATTGATATTGCTCACGGTCATGCGGATAGCGTGATTTCTATGATTCAGCACATCAAGAAAGAATTACCAGGTACATTTGTCATTGCTGGAAATGTGGGAACGCCAGAAGCTGTGCGTGAATTGGAAAATGCTGGTGCGGATGCTACTAAGGTAGGAATCGGTCCTGGTAAGGTTTGTATCACAAAGGTCAAGACTGGTTTGGTACAGGTGGTTGGC
>NZ_GL732467.1:111497-133261 GCF_000187645.1 Streptococcus sp. C300 | reverse complement strand
CCTTTTATCAAACGTATGCACGATCAAGGGCTCATTGCTTCCATTTCTGTTGGTGTCAAGGATTACGAGTATGACTTTGTTAGCCAGCTCAAGGCTGATGCTCCTGAGTACATCACAATTGATATTGCTCACGGTCATGCGGATAGCGTGATTTCTATGATTCAGCACATCAAGAAAGAATTACCAGGTACATTTGTCATTGCTGGAAATGTGGGAACGCCAGAAGCTGTGCGTGAATTGGAAAATGCTGGTGCGGATGCTACTAAGGTAGGAATCGGTCCTGGTAAGGTTTGTATCACAAAGGTCAAGACTGGTTTTGGTACAGGTGGTTGGCAGTTGGCTGCCCTACGCTGGTGTGCCAAGGCTGCACGTAAACCGATTATTGCTGATGGTGGGATTCGTACTCATGGTGATATTGCCAAGTCTATCCGTTTCGGTGCCAGCATGGTCATGATCGGTTCCCTTTTTGCAGGACATATCGAAAGCCCAGGAAAGACGATTGAAGTCGACGGCGAACAGTTCAAAGAATACTATGGTTCAGCTTCTCAATACCAAAAGGGAGCATATAAAAATGTGGAAGGTAAGCGCATCTTACTGCCTGCTAAAGGGCATTTGCAAGACACCCTTACTGAGATGGAGCAGGACTTACAAAGTGCTATCTCTTATGCAGGTGGACGCAAAGTTGCGGACCTCAAACATGTTGATTATGTTATCGTGAAAAACTCTATCTGGAACGGGGATGCTTCACACTAACGGACGCTTAGTTTACCCATAAAAAACTTGTTATTAGAGCAAATTTCTGTTATAATAAGACAAGTTTCCACCCTTAGTGTAATGGATATCACGTAAGATTCCGGTTCTTGAGATGGGGGTTCGATTCCCTCAGGGTGGATGTAAATAGCCTATGAAAGCCTTAAATAAGGCTTTTTATTTATCCTGCCTCAAATTTGCCCCTAAAAATGAAAAGTTTGTTCTAAAAATGCTCAAATCCCCTCTAGTCCCGTTTTAAAGTGACTCAGGGGGCTTTTTTTGATATAATAAAAGAGACTGTTATCAGTTAGAAAGAGGTTGGTATGAAAGAATTACAAACTGTACTAAAGAAGCGTTTTGCAATCGAATTTGCAGATAAAAAGCTACTAGAAACTGCCTTTACTCATACGAGTTATGCCAATGAGCACCGCCTCTTAAAAATTTCACACAATGAGCGCTTGGAATTTTTAGGAGACGCTGTTCTGCAATTATTGATTTCAGAATATCTGTATAAAAAATATCCTAGGAAACCAGAGGGAGATTTGTCTAAACTCCGTGCTATGATTGTCCGTGAGGAGAGTTTGGCTGGTTTTGCGCGTGATTGCCAGTTTGATCAGTTTATCAAGCTAGGAAAAGGGGAAGAAAAGTCTGGTGGGCGCAATCGTGACACCATTCTTGGCGATGCCTTTGAAGCCTTTCTGGGAGCATTGCTTTTAGACAAGGATGTTGCTAGGGTAAAAGAGTTCATCTATCAAGTCATGATTCCCAAGGTTGAAGCAGGTGACTTTGAAATGATTAAGGATTACAAGACACACCTGCAAGAGTTGCTCCAGGTTAATGGCGATGTGGATATTCGCTACCAGGTGACCTCTGAGACGGGGCCTGCCCATGATAAAGTTTTTGATGTAGAAGTTCTTGTTGAGGGCAAGAGTATCGGAAAAGGTCAAGGCCGTTCTAAAAAATTAGCAGAGCAAGAGGCCGCCAAAAATGCAGTTGAGAAAGGGCTGGATTCATGTATTTAAAGGAGATTGAGATTCAGGGATTCAAGTCCTTTGCTGACAAGACCAAGGTCGTCTTTGATCAAGGTGTGACAGCTGTTGTTGGGCCCAATGGTTCTGGGAAGTCAAATATCACAGAAAGTCTGCGATGGGCCTTGGGAGAGTCTAGTGTCAAGAGTCTTCGTGGTGGTAAGATGCCCGACGTTATCTTTGCTGGGACCGAAAGTCGTAAGCCACTCAATTATGCCTCTGTTATCGTGACCTTAGACAATGAAGATGGCTTCATCAAGGATGCAGGGCAAGTCATTAAGGTAGAACGCCATATCTATCGTAGTGGTGATAGCGAGTATCGGATTGATGGCAAAAAAGTGCGCTTGCGTGATGTGCACGACCTCTTCTTGGATACCGGTTTGGGTCGGGATTCCTTCTCCATCATTTCCCAAGGGAAGGTTGAGGAAATTTTTAACTCCAAGCCCGAAGAACGCCGTGCTATTTTTGAAGAAGCTGCTGGAGTTTTAAAATACAAGACTCGTCGAAAAGAAACAGAAAGCAAACTGCAACAAACTCAGGACAATCTCGACCGCTTAGAGGACATTATCTACGAGTTGGACAATCAAATCAAGCCCCTTGCAAAACAAGCCGAGAATGCGCGCAAGTTTCTTGACTTGGATGGTCAACGCAAGACGATTTATTTGGATGTACTGGTTGCCCAAATCAAGGAAAACAAAACTGAACTAGAGCTAACAGAAGAAGAGTTAACGCAGGTTCAGGAACTCTTGACCAGTTATTACCAAAAGCGTGAAGAGTTAGAAGAGGAAAATCAAAGTCTTAAAAAGAAACGCCAGGATCTCCAAGCTCAAATGGCCAAGGATCAAGGAAGTTTGATGGATTTGACTAGTTTGATCAGTGACTTAGAGCGAAAACTAGCCCTATCCAAACTGGAATCCGAGCAAGTTGCCCTTAATCAACAAGAAGCACAAACCCGTTTGACTGCTTTGGAAGATAAGAGGAAGGCTCTAAGTAAGGAAAAGGCTGAAAAAGAAGGGAATTTGGAACAGTTAGAGGAAAGTCTAGCTGAAAATAACAAGGAACTCAATCGCTTAGAAGCAGAATTGCTAGCTTTTTCAGATGATCCTGACCAGATGATTGAGCTCTTGCGCGAACGCTTTGTCGCTCTTTTACAAGAAGAAGCGGATGTCTCAAACCAACTGACCCGCATCGAGAATGAGTTGGAAAACAGCCGTCAACTATCTCAAAAACAAGCAGACCAACTTGAGAAGTTGAAAGAACAACTGGCTACAGCTAAAGAGAAGGCCAGTCAACAACAGGCTGAGCTTGAATCTGCCAAGGAGCAGGTTCAGAAATTATTGGCAGACTACCAAGCTAGTTCCAAGGAACAAGAGGAGCAGAAAGTTTCTTACCAAGCCCAGCAGAGCCAACTCTTTGATCGTCTAGACAGTCTCAAAAACAAGCAGGCTAGAGCCCAGAGTTTAGAAAACATCCTAAGAAATCATAGTAATTTTTATGCGGGTGTTAAGAGTGTTCTTCAAGAAAAAGCCCGTCTTGGTGGGATCATTGGTGCAGTCAGTGAACATTTGACCTTTGATGTGCATTATCAAACTGCCCTAGAGATTGCGCTTGGAGCTAGCAGTCAGCATATCATCGTAGAAGATGAAAACGCGGCAACCAAGGCGATTGATTTCCTAAAACGTAACAGAGCTGGTCGTGCAACCTTTCTTCCACTGACGACTATCAAGGCTCGTACCATTTCTAGTCAGAATCAAGATGCTATCGCAGCAAGTCCAGGATTTCTGGGAATGGCAGATGAGTTGGTGTCGTTTGATAAGAGACTAGAAGCCATTTTCAAAAACTTGCTTGCTACAACGGCTATCTTTGATACTGTAGAACATGCGCGTGCCGCAGCTCGTCAAGTTCGCTATCAGGTTCGCATGGTGACGCTTGATGGTACCGAATTGCGCACAGGTGGTTCCTACGCGGGGGGTGCCAATCGTCAAAACAACAGTATTTTCATCAAGCCAGAGCTGGAGCAATTACAAAAAGAAATTGCTAAAGAAGAAGCTGACTTGCGGTCAGAAGAAGCGAGTTTGAAGACCTTGCAAGATGAGATGGCGGTATTGGCAGAAAGATTAGAAGCTATCAAATCTCAGGGTGAGCAAGCTCGTATTCAGGAGCAAGGCTTGTATCTTGCTTATCAACAAACCAATCAGCAGGTCGAAGAACTGGAAACGCTTTGGAAACTTCAAGAAGAGGAATTAAATCGCCTTACTGAAGGAGATTGGCAAGCGGATAAGGAAAAATGCCAAGAGCGCCTTGCTACTATTGCTAGAGAAAAGCAAAATTTGGAAGCTGAGATTGAAGAGATTAAGTCTAACAAAAACGCTATTCAAGAACGCTATCAAAACTTGCAGGAGCAAGTAGCGCAAGCACGCTTGCTTAAGTCAGAACTGCAAGGACAAAAGCGGTATGAAGTGACTGATATTGAACGCCTAGGTAAGGAATTGGATAATCTCAATTTTGAACAAGAGGAAATCCAGCGTTTATTCCAAGAAAAGGTTGATAATCTTGAGAAGGTTGATACGGATCTGCTTAGTCAGCAGGCGGAAGAGGCCAAAACTCAGAAAACAAACCTCCAACAAGGTTTGATTCGCAAGCAGTTTGAGTTGGATGATATCGAAGGTCAACTGGATGATATTTCCAGCCATTTGGATCAAGCTCGTCAGCAGAATGAGGAGTGGATTCGCAAACAAACACGTGCTGAAGCCAAGAAAGAAAAGCTCAGCGAACGCTTGCGCTATCTACAAGCTCAATTAACTGACCAGTACCAGATCAGCTACACTGAGGCTCTAGAAAAAGCGCATGAGTTGGAAAATCTCAATCTGGCAGAGCAAGAAGTTAAAGAACTTGAAAAGGCTATTCGCTCACTGGGTCCAGTCAACTTGGACGCAATTGACCAGTACGAAGAAGTTCACAACCGTCTGGACTTCCTCAATAGTCAACGAGATGATATTTTGTCTGCTAAAAACCTACTTCTTGAGACCATCACAGAGATGAATGATGAGGTTAAGGAACGCTTTAAATCAACCTTTGAGGCTATTCGTGAGTCCTTTAAAGTAACCTTTAGACAGATGTTTGGTGGAGGTCAGGCAGACTTGATATTGACTGAGGGCGATCTTTTAACAGCTGGTGTGGAGATTTCTGTTCAACCACCAGGCAAGAAAATCCAGTCTCTCAATCTTATGAGTGGTGGTGAAAAAGCCCTATCAGCCTTGGCCTTGTTGTTCTCCATCATTCGAGTCAAAACTATTCCTTTTGTTATCTTGGACGAGGTAGAGGCAGCGCTGGACGAAGCCAATGTCAAACGTTTTGGGGATTACCTCAACCGCTTTGACAAGGATAGTCAGTTTATCGTCGTAACCCACCGTAAGGGGACGATGGCGGCAGCGGACTCTATCTATGGAGTTACCATGCAAGAATCAGGTGTTTCTAAGATTGTTTCGGTTAAGTTAAAAGATTTAGAAGAAACAATAGACTAGTTACCAAATGATAGCATCTCTTAGGAGGTGCTATTTTTTTAAACTAAAGTGCTAAATTTTCTCTTACGGTCAGTTCAGGCGCAAAAAACGACATTTGGGATTTCCTCTTAGCGAAAAGACTTTCTCTATGATATAATAGTTTCATGATTACAACAGTACCTATTAAGAACGAAAAAGATATTGCAGTACCAGGTAATACAGTCCTTGTACTAGGTTATTTTGATGGCATCCACAAGGGACATCAGAAACTCTTTGAAGTGGCCAGCAAGGCTTCGATGAAGGATTATCTGCCAGTTGTCGTGATGACTTTTACAGAATCGCCAAAACTTGCCTTACAACCTTACCAACCTGAACTCATGCTCCATATCGTCAATCACGAAGAACGGGAGCACAAGATGAAGTGGCACGGAGTAGAGGCTCTATTCTTACTTGACTTTAGTAGCAAATTTGCCAATCTAACAGGGCAGGAATTCTTTGATACCTATATCAGGGCTTTAAAACCAGCGATTATTGTAGCAGGATTTGACTATACCTTTGGCTCTGATAAGAAAACTGCGGATGACCTGAAGGATTATTTTGATGGAGAGATCATCATTGTTCCTCCAGTTGAGGATGAAAAGGGCAAGATTAGTTCTACACGGATTCGTCAGGCAATTCTTGATGGAGATGTAAAGGAAGTCAAGCATCTGCTCGGCACTCCGCTCCCATCTCGTGGAATGGTCGTTCATGGAAATGCTCGTGGGCGGACTATTGGTTATCCAACAGCCAATCTGGTCCTAAGAGATCGAACCTATATGCCGGCAGACGGTGTTTACGTAGTCGATGTCGAAGTGCAACGTCAAAGATATCGTGGCATGGCGAGCGTTGGTAAAAATGTTACCTTTGATGGAGAAGAACCACGCTTTGAAGTCAATATTTTCGATTTTTCAGATGATATTTACGGTGAGACCGTCATGGTCTACTGGCTGGACCGTGTCCGAGATATGGTCAAATTCGACTCCGTAGAGGAACTGGTAGACCAACTCCAGAAAGACGAAGAGATTGCTCGAAACTGGAAGGGTGGAGAGTGAGAGTTTTCTATCAATTCGAAAGAGTAGATAGAATGAAATTCATATAATGGACAAAAAAAGTAGCCTTGTCAGGCTACTTTTTTATTGAAACACGCGATAGACATAAGGATTTTCTGGTTTATCTACTTTTGTGAAACTCTCAACCTCTAGTGTTGGGAGTTTTTGTTTGAGTTCTTTATGGTAGTAGAGGGTCAGGGTTCCTCTAGCGGTGATCCAAGCATTGTCAGGATACTGGCGTGAGTTCCCCTTGGTCAGGAGTCCATATACACCAGAATCGGCGATACAGTGGATAATCCCAAAGCGAAAGAGGAACTGACTATCTGGATGGCTAGGATCGTTATAAACAAAGCCTGTAAACTCGATTTTCTTTCCCTCAAACTCTTGAGGGTAGTCATAGAGAACTTCCATGACCTCCATATAGTTTTCATCAGTGACTTGAATGGTTGGCTGGGAGATGTATTTATCAGCTGTAGACCTCATTTCCTTTTCATAAGCAGATTTGGAAAAATAGGTGCTGGTATCGGGTTTGAGGTATTGACTGGATGTTCCTTCGCTTGCCTGAATGGCTGTGTTGATTCCCTCAGCAAGTGGGAAATGGTATCCCTTAGCAGACACGGTTCTCGAGTCCAAACTTACGGTAGGAAAGGCAACCCCAATCAAGAGAGGTAGTGACAGTAAAAGGATGCTGATTCGTCTAGATCGACGACTTTCCAAATGGCTGTGAGAGTTGATTTTCTTGATCCAGATATAGAATTGGACCAGAGCCAACAGAAGAGAAAGGACCATGGAGATATAGACTAGATAGGAATAGTGGAGGTTGATGTAGTGACTGAGCTTGCCAGATAGCTGCAGATACAGAGTTAGGGCAAAATAACCCAGTAAAATGAAAAATCGGATCATAGCATCACTCCTATCATGTAAGAATAAAGCAAGACAAGAACTGTCACGATGCACATGAATTGCCAGATGAAGCGCGCTTTGAGATAGTGCTTCATCATGAGGAGATTTTTGATATCGAGCATGGGGCCGATGACCAGAAAGGCAAGAACAGGAGCAAGACCAAAGCTCGAGAGGAGAGAAGCACCGATAAAGGCATCCGCCTCACTACAGAGGGAAAGGAGAAAGGCAAGAAACATGAGCAAGAGAATCGCAAGGACTGGACTAGCACTGATAGAGGTGAGGATCCGAGTCGGGACATAGACTTGCACGATAGCAGCAAAGAGACAACCAAAGACCAAGTAACGCCCCATATCGAAAAACTCGTCAATAGCCTGTATAAAGACCTGAAAGACTTTTCTAGCGGGAGTCAAGTGTGAAAAGTCATGTTCATGACAAGCAATAGGATTCTCTTTTTGAATGGGTTCCTTCCAGAAAAATCCTAGGAAAATCCCAAGCACCAAAGCAATCACAATAGCTCCCAGCGCTCGCAAGAAGGCAAATTTTATTGAATTGCCAAAGGCAGAATAAGTGGCGAAAAGAACGATAGGATTGATGATGGGAGCAGTCACCAGAAAGGGAACGGCCGTGTAGCTGGGCACTTTCTTTTCCAGAAAACGATTGATAATCGGAACGATTCCACACTCGCAGGATGGGAAGAGAAAGCCGATGAAGGTACCAAAAAAGATCCTCCCCCAACGATTGCGAGGGAGAAACTCAGTGACTTTATCTGGTGTGATGTAGACTTCAATCCAGCCGGAAATAATACTACCAATCAAAACAAAAGGAAGGGCTTCGATGATGATGGAGAGAAAAATGGCCCCTGCTTGTAAGATGCTAGGAGGAAGAGATTGGAAAATCGTCATCTATTTTTTCTTCTCAACTTTTTCTTTTTTGTTTTTGTCATCTGGGAAAGTGACTTGTGTTAAGTCAGGAAGTTTGGCGAATTCTTCAAACATCTTGTCCAAATCATCCGTTTTTGTAAATTTAACAGCCATGGGCCTACCTCTTTTCTAAATGTTACCTCTATTATACTATTATTTTGCGGAAAAGGGATTATTTTGATAATCAAAGAGGTAAAAAAGGGTAGGACGAAACAAGGGCTGTTCCTTATGGTATAATAGATTTATGGATAAAAAATATGAAAAAATCTCCCAAGATTTGGGTGTAACCTTAAAGCAAATCGATACTGTTCTAAGTTTAACGGCTGAAGGGGCGACAATTCCCTTCATCGCACGTTATCGGAAGGACATGACTGGTAGTTTGGATGAGGTGGCGATTAAGGCCATTATCGACTTGGATAAAAGTCTGACAAATCTCAATGACCGTAAAGAAGCTGTCTTGGCTAAGATTCAAGAACAAGGAAAGCTAACTAAGGAATTGGAAGCAGCTATCCTGGCAGCTGAAAAATTAGCAGACGTAGAAGAACTCTACCTTCCTTATAAGGAAAAACGTCGGACCAAGGCAACCATTGCCCGTGAAGCTGGACTCTTTCCTCTTGCTTGCTTGATTTTGCAAAACGTAGATGGCTTAGAGAAAGAAGCTGAGAAGTTTGTCTGTGAAGGATTTGCGACTGGTCAAGAAGCCTTGGCTGGTGCGGTTGATATCTTGGTCGAAGCCTTATCGGAAGATGTGACTTTGCGTTCACTGACCTATCAAGAAGTGTTGAGACACTCTAAAATCACTTCGCAAGTCAAGGATGAAAGCCTTGATGAAAAACAAGTTTTTCAGATTTACTATGATTTTTCAGAGACAGTTGGCAACATGCAGGGTTATCGTACCTTGGCTCTCAATCGTGGGGAGAAACTAGGTGTCTTAAAAGTCGGCTTCGAACATGCGACAGACCGTATCTTATCATTCTTTGCTGCTCGTTTCAAGGTGAAAAATGCCTATATAGATGAAGTTGTTCAACAGTCAGTTAAGAAAAAGGTCTTGCCTGCTATTGAGCGACGCATTCGGACAGAATTAACTGAGAAAGCAGAAGAAGGAGCTATCCAACTCTTTTCTGACAACCTGCGTAATCTCCTATTGGTTGCTCCGCTGAAAGGGCGCGTGGTTCTAGGATTTGACCCCGCCTTTCGTACAGGTGCCAAGCTGGCTGTTGTTGATGCAACAGGGAAAATGCTGACGACTCAGGTCATTTATCCTGTCAAACCAGCATCAGCTCGTCAGATCGAAGAAGCCAAGCGAGACTTGGCAGACTTGATTGGTCAGTATAGTGTCGAAATTATTGCTATCGGAAATGGAACTGCCAGTCGTGAAAGTGAAGCCTTTGTAGCGGAAGTTCTGAAAGATTTTCCTGAGGTCAGCTATGTCATCGTCAATGAAAGTGGCGCTTCTGTCTACTCTGCCAGCGAACTTGCTCGTCAGGAGTTTCCAGGATTAACTGTTGAAAAACGCTCTGCTATCTCTATCGCTCGACGTTTGCAAGATCCGCTTGCTGAATTGGTCAAAATCGATCCCAAGTCAATCGGTGTCGGCCAGTACCAGCACGATGTCAGTCAGAAGAAACTGTCTGAAAGTCTGGACTTTGTCGTTGATACGGTGGTTAACCAGGTCGGTGTCAATGTCAATACAGCCAGCCCAGCACTTCTCTCCCATGTAGCTGGACTCAATAAAACTATCTCTGAAAATATCGTCAAATACCGTGAAGAAGAAGGAAAAATCACTTCACGCGCTCAAATTAAGAAAGTTCCTCGCCTGGGAGCTAAAGCCTTTGAGCAGGCTGCAGGTTTCCTCCGTATCCCGGAAAGTAGCAATATCCTTGATAATACAGGAGTTCACCCAGAAAACTATGCTGCGGTTAAGGAGCTCTTCAAACGCTTGGATATCAAGGACTTGAATGAAGAAGCACAAAATAAGCTTAAGTCCCTATCAGTCAAGGAGATGGCGCAAGAACTGGATCTTGGACCAGAAACGCTTAAAGATATCATTGCCGACCTTCTCAAACCAGGTCGTGATTTTCGTGACTCTTTTGATGCACCTGTTCTCCGTCAAGATGTACTGGATATCAAGGACTTAAAAGTCGGCCAGAAGCTAGAAGGTGTGGTGCGTAATGTTGTTGATTTCGGTGCATTCGTTGATATTGGGATTCACGAGGACGGTTTAATTCATATTTCTCATATGAGTCGTAAATTTATCAAACATCCTAGTCAAGTGGTATCAGTCGGAGATTTGGTAACGGTTTGGGTCAAGAAAATCGATACCGAACGTGAAAAAGTCAATCTGTCGCTCTTAGCTCCAGATGAAACTGACTGAGTACGTTCAGTCTGTTTCCCTCGAAGACTTTGGTAGACCTTTTACCCACCAAGCCCAGTGGAATTCTCGTCTGCGAACGACAGGTGGACGATTTTTCCCCAAGGATGGGAATTTGGATTTTAATCCCAAGGTCTATAATGAGCTTGGTTTGGAAGTCTTTCGGAAAATCGTGCGCCATGAACTCTGTCACTATCACCTTTATTTTCAGAAAAAGGGTTATCGCCATAAGGACCGAGATTTTAAGGCACTTTTGAAAGAAGTGGATGGACTGCGCTTTGTCCCACCTCTGAAAGACCAAAGTACCTACCTAGTTTATCAGTGTCAATCCTGCCAGCAACGCTATCAACGCAAGAGGAAGGTTGATACAAAACGCTATCGCTGTGGCGTCTGCCGTGGCAAACTCGTCATCTTAAATCGGCCTAAGGACTGATGTTTGTGAACCTGTTTCATGCTATACTACTTGTAAGAATACCGAAAGAGGAAACAATCATGAATACAAAATTTTATAAAATGAGACGAAATCGTATGGTGTCAGGAGTTTTAGCTGGGCTATCAGACAAGTGGAATTTTGATGTAACCCTAGTCCGCTTTCTCTTCGCCATTTTTACCGTAGCAAATTTTGGAATTGGTGTGATAATCTACATCATCCTTGCCTCTATCCTGCCAACTAAGGAAGAAATCGATGCCGAAATGTACGGAACAGGACCACGCAAACGTAAGGAAGCCCAAGCCATTGAAGACAATGATGGCTGGTTTTGGTGATAATAATAGAAGCAGGAACTTCGTCCGATTGGACGAGGTTTTTTTAAACTTGTCAAATCAAATCTTGAAATGGTATAATAAATCAGTGAATACAATAATTTAGAGAGATTAATATGGCTAACGAAAATAAAACGTTTGAATTACAAAGTTCTGAAATTGACTTTGACTATGAACAATTACTTGAATTAGAAAGTTCTTTAGAAAATAACCTTAAGGATGTTGTTGAACATATAGATCAACTTGATATAGACAGAGAGAAATTACAAAACAATGAATACCTTCAAGAATCTATTGAAAATATAGTTTGGGAGCAAGTACAACTTCAACTTGCTGCCCAAATAGGTGAAGAGTTTATTAAAGATAACAACGGTCAAACTCTAGATTTACGAAAAGATGCACATATACAAACCGCTGAAAATTTTGAAAAAGGAAAACTAGCAACTCATAATAGAGATGTCGATTATAAAGAAAGATATGATAGATGGCAAGATAACTTCACTACTAATAAAAAAGGAGAAAGAGTTCTAAAAACTGATGCTCGTGAGTTTTTTGACAAAGGAAGAGACAAAGGTTCAGGAGCAGTTCATAAAGATCATACAGTTTCTATAAAGGAGCAATTGAATGATATTGAAATGTCTACATTTTTTTCTAAAGAGGAAGTAAAAGAGTTTGCTAATAGTTCTAAGAATTTACATGATTTAGACGCTTCTGCTAATATGTCTAAAGGCGACAAAACTATGAAAGAATTTTTGGACTCTGAAAGGAATGGATTGAAACCAGAAGAACGTTTTAATATTGATAGAAAACAGTTAGAGAAAGATGATCGAGAGGCTAGAGAAGAACTTCATAAAAGAAAACAAGAGAATAAAGAAAAAGCTATTCAATCTGGTAAAAAATCACGGCGTGAAGAGGTGTTAAAAGTTTCCGGAAAAGCTTTGAAAGCAGCGCTTTTACAATTACTATCAGAATTTTTGCGAGAGTTAATTTCAAAATTTATCTCTTGGCTTAAAGATACAGAAAGAAACTTATCAACTTTTATTGAAAAGATAAAAGATGCCATCATTTCATTTGTAAACAACTTATCAAATCACTTATTAAACATTGGGAAATCAGTGGTTACGATGATAGCTTCTGCGATAGTTGGACCTGTAATTAACACTTTTCTAAAAGCATGGACATTTATACACCAAGGTTGGAAGTCATTAAAAGAAGCGATTGATTATCTAAACAATCCGGATAACAAAGAAAAAAGTGTTCAGATTATGATGCTAGAGATAGGTAAAATTGTTGTTGCTGGTTTATCGGCTACTGGGGCAATTGTACTAGGAGAAACTCTAGGAGCTTCTCTCACAGCTAGTTTTCCAGTCCTAGCTATTTCAATACCACTTTTGGGAACTATCGGTGGCCTGATTGGAACTTTTATGGGAGCAACTTTATCTGGAATAATTGGCGCTTTTGTATTAAAAATGATTGATCAGCAAATTGTTGATAAACAAATTGCGGACCTAAGTTCTGAAAAAATTGATCAAAAAAATGAAATGTTAGTGATTCAAAATCAATTGTTAGATGTAAAAAATATTAAACTAGAAGTTGAAAAAAATACAATCATTAATACCATTAAAGAAAGACATGATATGGCTGCTTCAATAATGAAAGAAAAGCTATCAGATATCTTTGCAGAATCTACAAGAGACGATAAAAGTGACTTTGATGAGATTGATGCATTATTACAAGAATTATTAGATTAGGGAGATAAATATGGAACAAGAAGTAATTGAGCAAGAACAGGAAAAATTTGAAATAAATATTAGCCCATATGACTTCAACGAAGCTAAAGAGCACCTGAAAGAATTTGCTGAACAGAGTCGAGATGAATTGTATTTTGATACAGTTAAAACTCACGATGATTTCTTTGGTTTTGAATTTACTGAGCATACGGTTACTGGTAAAGAGTTTAATACTTTAGTTGAACAAACTCAAAATTACATTTCAAAATTTTACGAAAAGCAACAAGAAACTATTGATGCGTTTAGTCAAGTGTATAAAGCTTTAGAGGGTCTAGATAAAGGTTATATTCAAGCGATTGTTACTACAGTAGCTGCAATTGAACATACCAATAAGAAAATTCAGCAAGAACAAGCTCGTATTGATAAAACGATCGAGAAGCAAGCATCTACACTCCAAGTACTAAAGCAATTTAAAGAAAAATTCAATGAAAACAATCATAAAGAAACCATTGAGGAACATAAAAGAATTCTATCTTCGTTAGATGAAAGAATTGATAAATTAGAACAATTCTCAGCTAAAATCCCTTTAGAACCTGTTTCATATACTGCTGAACTCGAGGAGCTTAGAAGAGACTTAGAAGAAAGTAAACAACAAATTCAATTTATTTCAAATCGTCTTCTTACACTCTTTATTGTATCAGGAGTATCTATCGGAATGTTGTTAATCACTTTACTTTTTATGTTTTTGAGGTAAATTATGACTGTATCTCGTGACAAGCTAATTGAGAGCGCCAAAAAATTGGATCGACAACTGGGTAATGAGTCGACTTTTCTCACAAAAGTGAATGAGATTATAATTGATCATTCAGACACAAATAAAGTAGCAGATTTATATAAATCTATATATTTATTTCAAAAAGAGAATAAAATAAGCAAGACAAGTCAAACGCTAAAAGAATTATCTGATAATTTTGCTTGTTATTTAGGTTACTCTTATCTTTTTGAAATACTAGGGAAGGAGTTAGGAAAACGCAACAACTCTTCTCTGGATGAATTGATGAAGGAATTAAATCAATTAGTTGGTTTACAAAAAGTTAAAGAGGAAGTTTCGAGGTTAGTTATATATCAAAAGGTTCAGTCCAAAAGAAAAGAGTCTGGGCTAAAAGTACCAAAGAGAACTTTACATATGGCGTTTATGGGGAATCCTGGTACTGGAAAGACGACAGTAGCCAGAATTGTAGGTCGGATGTATTATCAATTAGGCCTTCTTTCAAAGGGGCATTTTACCGAAGTCTCCAGAACAGATTTAATCGCTGGTTATCAAGGTCAAACTGCTTTAAAAGTAAAAAGTGTCATTGAAAAAGCAAAAGGTGGCGTTTTATTCATAGATGAAGCTTATAGTATTACAGAAAATGACAATACGGATTCATATGGACGTGAATGTTTAACAGAATTGACAAAGGCTTTAGAGGATTCAAGAGATGATTTAATTGTTATTGTTGCAGGATATACTGATCCAATGAATCATTTTTTTGAATCAAATCCTGGTTTGAAATCTCGCTTTAATTATTTTATTAATTTTGAAAATTATTCTTCTACAGAATTGTTAGATATTCTTGAAACTCTAGCAAGGAAAGATGACTACCAGATTGAGGACAAGCTAAAAGAAATATTATTAAATTATTTTAATGATAAGTTAGAAAGTAATCTCACTAATTTTTCTAACGGCCGTTTCGTTCGAAATCTTTATGAAGATTTAATAATGAATCAAGCTGTTCGAATAGATAAAAGTGAGAGTGTATCTTCAAAAGATTTAACTTTGTTGATAAAAGACGATTTTTCTTTAGAAGAAAACTGTTCTGCTTATATAGAAATATAATTAATTGAGAGAATACATCATCAAATCGTAGCTAAATTTCTTACTGATTGATGCAGACTGAATATCGAACCTTAACCCTTGCATCCGCAAGGGTTTTCTTCTTACCTTTCTTTTATGGTAAAATATTGATAGCGAAATTGCTTGATATTTTTCAATCTTACAAAAATGTAAGATTAAAGTCTCTTTTGTAAGGTTAGGTTATGGCAAGCTATCTTTTTTTGCGATAAACTAGACTCATAAAGAACAAAGGAGCAAAACCATGAAAAGAATTTCACAAAAGAAAACAAGAAAACCAAGTCAAAAAGATATCGAGCGTGTTCAACTGGGATGCGCTATGATGCAAGCACAGTTTCAAATGATGGGATATTAAGAAGGAGAAAATCATGACACTTTTAGATGTAAAACACGTTCAAAAAATCTACAAAACACGTTTTCAAGGAAACCAAGTCGAAGCACTCAAAGATATTCACTTTACCGTAGAAAAGGGTGACTACGTTGCCATCATGGGTGAGTCCGGTTCAGGAAAGTCAACCCTGCTCAACATCCTAGCTATGCTGGATAAACCAACTCGAGGCCAGGTTTACCTAGACGGAACAGACACAGCCACTATTAAAAATTCACAGGCTTCGAGTTTCCGTCGTGAGAAGTTGGGATTTGTCTTCCAAGACTTTAACTTGCTAGATACCCTGTCTGTTAAGGACAATATCTTGCTTCCGTTAGTTCTATCACGAAAACCTATTACGGAGATGATGAAGAAATTGGTAGTGACAGCTGAAAATTTGGGTATCAACCAATTACAAGAGAAGTACCCTTACGAGATCTCAGGAGGTCAAAAACAGCGGGTAGCAGTAGCACGCGCCATCATCACTGAACCTGAAATTCTCCTTGCGGATGAGCCAACTGGGGCACTTGACTCCAAGTCATCTGCAGCTCTTCTAGATGTTTTTGATGAAATCAATGAGCGCGGGCAAACCATTCTCATGGTAACCCACTCAACAGCTGCAGCTAGCAGGGCCAAGCGCGTTCTCTTTATCAAGGACGGCATTCTTTACAACCAAATCTACCGTGGAGACAAGACAGAGCGTCAGATGTTCCAGGAAATCTCTGATACTTTGACTGTTATGGCAAGCGAGGTGAATTAGTATGTTCCGATTAACCAATAAGTTAGCGGTATCCAACTTGATCAAAAACCGCAAACTCTACTATCCCTTTGCTTTAGCTGTTCTCTTAGCAGTGACCATCACCTATCTCTTTTACTCACTGTCGCTTAATCCTAACATTGGCAAGATCCGAGGGGGAGAAACTATCTCTATGACGCTTGCCCTCGGTATGGTGGTTGTTACCATCGCTTCTGGAATTATTGTACTTTATGCCAATAGTTTTGTCATGAAGAACCGCTCCAAGGAGCTGGGTGTATATGGTATGCTGGGGCTTGAAAAGCGCCATTTGATCAGTATGGTTTTTAAGGAGCTTCTTATTTTTGGTTCCTTAACCTTGACAGCTGGTCTCGGTCTAGGAGCTCTCTTTGATAAGCTAATCTTTGCCCTTCTTCTAAAGCTGATGAAGATGAAAGTGGAGCTCGTTTCTACTTTCCAACCAATTGTCTTTATCCTAGTTCTCATCGTCTTTGGAGCTATCTTCCTAGGTTTGATTTTTATCAATGCCTTTCGCATCGCACGCATGAATGCCCTTCAGCTCTCTCGTGAAAAAGCCAGTGGTGAGAAAAAAGGACGTTTCTTAGGTCTTCAAACCATTCTAGGTCTAATCAGTTTGGGAGCTGGTTATTACCTAGCGGTTACAGTTGAAAATCCACTTTCTGCTGTTCTGATTTTCTTCGTAGCAGTCTTGTTGGTAATTTTGGGAACTTATCTTCTCTTCAATGCAGGGATCACAGTTTTCCTACAAATCTTGAAGAAAAACAAGCGTTACTATTACCAACCTAACAACATGATTTCCGTATCCAATCTCATTTTTCGTATGAAGAAAAATGCGGTTGGTTTGGCGACGATTGCTATTCTTTCAACCATGGTCTTGGTGACAATGTCTGCTGCAACGAGTATCTTTAAAGGCTCTGAAACTTTCAAGAAAGTCATGAATCCACATGATTTTGGAATTACAGGACAGAATATTGAAAAAGAAGACATAAATAAACTCCTAGACCAGTATGCTAGTGATAAGGGATTGACTGTTACAAAGAAAGAAGTTCTTACATACAGTAGCTTTGGTGTAGCAAACCAAGAAGGTACGAAATTAACAATCTTTGACAAAGGTCAAAACCGTGTTCAACCGAAAACTGTTTTTATGGTCTTTGACCAAAAAGACTATGAGAATATGACGGGGCAAAAACTCGCACTTTCAGGAAAGGAAGTTGGATTGTTTACTAAAAACAAAGAACTTCAAGGACAGAAAGAACTGACTCTAAATAACCAGACCTACACGATCAAAGAAGAAATCAAAAAAGATTTTATTCTTGAACATGTCCCAAATCAGTACAATATTCTAACTTCGGACTATAACTATCTGGTTGTTCCTGACCTACAAGTCTTTCTTGACCAGCATCCTAATTCTTCCATCTTTAATCAATACTACGGTGGTATGAATGTAACAGCTAGTGAGGAAGAGCAACTCAAACTTGCCAACGACTATTCAAAATTCCTTGGTGATTTTAATAGAGAATTAAGCAAAGAAGGAAGCTATGTTTACGGAAGCAATCTAGCTGATAGCAGTGCGCAGATGAGTGCTCTCTTTGGTGGAGTCTTCTTCATCGGTATCTTCCTCTCTATCATCTTTATGGTGGGAACAGTTCTTGTCATCTACTACAAACAAATCTCTGAAGGCTATGAAGACCGTGAACGCTTTATTATTTTGCAAAAAGTCGGTCTCGATCAAAAGCAAATCAAGCAAACCATCAATAAACAGGTGCTAACTGTTTTCTTCCTCCCATTGCTCTTTGCCTTCCTACACCTTGCCTTTGCCTATCATATGCTTAGTCTCATCCTAAAAGTCATTGGGGTGCTAGATGCAACCATGATGCTGACTGTCACTCTGTCCATCTGTGCGATCTTCCTCATCGTCTACGTTTTGATTTTTATGATTACCTCAAGAAGCTATCGCAAGATTGTGCAAATGTAAAAAAGATACCTCGATGATTGTCGAGGTATTTCTTTTATTTTAAATGCTAAAGAGTTGTCCCAAGAGGAAGGTTACGCCCATGGTCAGAAGTCCGATACAGAGGTTGCGGATCATAGCTGTTTTCGTAGGAGCCTTGCCTAGTTTAGCACTGGTATAGCCAGTGACGAGAAGGGAAAGGGCCACGATAAAAACAGTAGCAGGAATACGATAGTCACTTGGAAAGACGGTGATTGAAAGCATAGGAGGAAGACTTCCCAGTACAAAGGCAATAAAGCTAGAGATAGCAGCATGCCAAGGATTGGTAAATTCTTCGTACTCGATACCGTATTTTTCCTCAACCAAGGCTTTGAGTGGATTTTTTAAAAAGGCCTTGTTGGTCAAAAGTTGGGCGGACGTTTCACACTCACCGTTTTGAAGATAGGCAGCATAGAGGGATTGTTTTGCAGATTCGATGTCCTTATCCAAGAGCAACTGTTCTCTAGCAACAGCGGCTTCTTCCGTGTCTTTCTGAGTGGATACAGAGACATATTCGCCACCGGCCATAGAAAAAGCACCAGCAAGGATAGCGGCCAATCCTGATAAAAAGATAATCCAGATATTGCTTGTCGCACTAGCAACCCCGATAACCACTCCAGCAATGGAAATAATCCCATCATTGGCACCCAGAACACCTGCGCGTAGGATATTAAGTCGGCCTGCAAAGTTTGCATCAATTTCATGTTTTATTTCAGTCATAGTCATCTCCTTTCTCTCCATTATAGAGAAAAGGGTAGGGGAATACAAACTTTTTAAACTATCTGAAAAAAGTTCTACGATTCTAATTTTTAGGCCCTTTGAAGTTTCTCCGAAAAAGTAGTGCTATCCTACTGTACTGGACCTTTTTAAACTTATCTATGGTATAATAGAAGATAGATTTATCAATTGGAGAATGAAAGATTTTATGATTAAACTTGTAGCAACCGATATGGATGGAACCTTTCTAGATGGAGAGGGTCGGTTTGATATGAAACGCCTCAAAAACGTACTTGTTTCCTACAAGGAAAAGGGGATTTATTTTGCAGTGGCTTCAGGTCGCGGTATCTTGTCCCTGAAAAAGTTGTTTGCGGATGTGTGTGATGAAGTGATTTTTATAGCTGAAAATGGGAGCTATGTTGAGTTTCATGGTGAGGATATGTATGAGGCTACTATGTCTCGGGATTTTTACTTGAGCACTTTTGAAGCTTTAAAGAAATCACCCTATTTTGATGAAAGAAAAATGTTGCTGACGGGGAAAAAAGCTTGTTATGTATTGGATACAGTCGATGAGACCTATCTCAAGTTTAGCCGTCACTACAATGAAAACATTCAAAAAGTAACGCGTCTGGAAGCTATTAAGGATGAGATTTTTAAATTCACTACGAACTTCACAGAAGATACGATAGAAGCTGGAGAGGCCTGGGTCAACAAAAACGTTCCTGGTGTAAAAGCCATGACAACAGGTTTTGAATCCATCGATATTGTCTTGGACTACGTTGATAAGGGTGTGGCTATTGTTGAGCTGGCAAAAAAACTTGTTCTAACCATGGATCAGGTCATGGCTTTTGGCGACAATCTCAATGACCTTCACATGATGCAGGTTGTGGGACACCCAGTCGCTCCTGAAAATGCGCGACCAGAGATTTTAGAATTAGCAGAAACAGTGATTGGCCACCATAAGGACCAGTCAGTGATGACTTATATGGAGGGCTTGTAATGGCAGATATTAAATTGATTGCATTGGACTTGGATGGTACCTTGCTGACAACGGATAAAAAGCTGACAGATCGTACCAAGGCGGTTCTCAAAGCTGCGCGTGACCGTGGCATTAAGGTAGTGCTGACAACAGGTCGACCTTTGAAGGCTATGGATTTCTTTCTCCATGAGCTAGGGACTGACGGTCAGGAGGATGAGTACACCATCACCTTTAATGGTGGTCTGGTACAGAAAAATACTGGAGAGATTCTCGATAAAACCGTCTTTTCAATCGACGATGTGGCACGCTTGTACGAGGAAACTGAAAAACTCGGATTACCGTTAGATGCTATTTCAGAAGGAACCGTCTATCAAATCCAGTCTGACCAAGAAAGTCTCTATGCTAAGTTCAACCCAGCCTTGACTTTCGTACCTGTCGCTTTTGAGGATCTATCTAGTCAGATGACATATAATAAATGTGTGACTGCCTTTGCCCAAGAACCTTTGGATGCAGCGATTCAACAGATTTCTCCAGACTTGTTTGACCAATATGAAATCTTCAAATCGCGTGAACTCTTATTGGAATGGTCGCCGAAAAACGTCCACAAGGCAACAGGTTTAGCGAAATTAATTAAACACTTAGGAATCGATCAAAGTCAAGTGATGGCTTGTGGTGACGAGGCCAATGATCTTTCTATGATTGAGTGGGCAGGTCTGGGAGTTGCTATGCAAAATGCAGTTCCTGCGGTTAAGGCAGTTGCCAATGTCATTACCCCCATGACCAACGACGAGGAAGCCGTTGCTTGGGCTATCGAAGAATACGTGCTAAAGGAGAACTAGAATATGGGATTATTTGACCGTCTATTCGGAAAAAAAGAAGAGCCAAAAATCGAAGATATTGTTAAAGAAGCTCTGGAAAATCTTGATTTGTCAGAAGAGGTTGAAGAAAACCAAACGGCAGTCGAAGAAACTTCTCAGGAAGAGACAACAAGAGACAAAGTGGAAGAAACACCTGCTCAAGAAGAAACCCCTCAGATCTTGACAGAAGAAGTTATTGAACTAGAAGCAGTCGAAGAAACTGCTCAGGAAGAGGTTGAGCTAGAATCTGATGAATTGGAACAATTCCAAGAGCCGGAAGAAATTCTAGAAGAAGAGAACCAAGAAACTGTAGAGTTCGAAGAAGGGTTAGCTTCTGAAGTAGTAGAAGAAGAACTTCCTCAGGTTGAAGAAACCGTACAGGAAAAATATGACCGCAGTCTCAAGAAAACCCGTACAGGATTCGGTGCTCGTTTGAATGCCTTCTTTGCCAACTTCCGTTCTGTCGATGAAGAATTCTTCGAGGAATTGGAAGAACTGCTCATCATGAGCGACGTCGGTGTGCAGGTCGCTTCAAACTTAACAGAAGAACTACGCTATGAAGCTAAACTCGAAAACGCTAAGAAGCCTGACGCACTTCGTCGTGTTATTATCGAGAAATTGGTTGAACTTTATGAGAAGGATGGCAACTACGATGAACAAATCCACTTCCAAGATGGTTTGACCGTCATGCTCTTTGTTGGTGTTAATGGTGTTGGGAAGACAACTTCTATCGGGAAATTGGCGCATGAGCATTCGATGAGTGACAACTACCACAGTCTGGTAGTCTCTATACTTAGCCATACATTCTAGAAACCGAGACTTCATTTCCGTAGCTGTCTCATATTGAATAGGACTATTAGAAAGTAACTCCCCCTTGTTTTCTAGAAATAGTGTTCTAGCCTCTTCAAATCTATCTATGCCTGATTCATAGACCTGCCATTCGTGTAACAAAGGCTCCACCCTCAAAGGAAGGCCAGTAGCACAAGATACATAAAAAGCCGTTTCTAAAGCTCTCGTTACTGCTGAAGTCACTAGTAGATTAGCCGATTGTAGCAAAGGATTTTGCCAAAGTTCCTGAGCTTGTTGCCGTCCTTTCTCAGATAAAGGTGCTAAATCCATCCCAAAACCTG